>JAEXTI010000365.1 GCA_023406965.1 Chloroflexota bacterium | reverse complement strand
CATAGATTTCGTAGATCACCAGGTTGCGATAGGAAAGCGGGGTATCTTTTGCCATCGGGGAGTCCTTTCGGGTTAGAAAAAGGGATTTCGTGACAAAATCATCATAGCATAAAAGACCTGACAGGTTCTAAAAACCTGCCAGGTCTGCTTGAAAGCCGTCCCTATCGCCTACGCGCGACTTATGCCGCCGGCACCTCCGCCTCATTCTCCTGCTTAAACTGGATATCGAACAGATTGCGATAAACCCCATCCAGCTCCATCAGCTTCTCGTGCGTGCCTTGCTCCACCAAGCGTCCATCTTCGACCACGTAGATCGAATCGGCGTGCAAAATGGTCGAGAAGCGGTGCGCCACCACCAGCGTGGTGCGCCCTTCCATCAGCACTTCCAGGGCCTGCTGCACCACCTGCTCCGACTCGGAATCCAGCGCGCTGGTGGCTTCGTCCAGCAGCAGGATGGGGGCATTTTTCAGCAAAGCCCGCGCAATGGCGATCCGCTGGCGCTGCCCGCCCGAAAGCCGCGCGCCGCGCTCGCCCACCACGGTCTGGTAGCCTTCCGGGAACTTGCTAATGAACTCGTGGGCAAAAGCCGCCTTGGCCGCCGCTTCGATCTGCTCCGCGCTCGCTTCCGGCTTTCCATAGCGAATATTATCGTAAATCGTCCCCGCGAACAGGTACGAGTCCTGCGGCACGTAGGCAAACTGCTCGCGCAGTTCCGTCAGGCGAAAACCATTGACCGGTCGCCCTTCCAGGGCAATCTCCCCTTGCCGGATCGGGTAGCAGCCCAACAGCAGCTTGAGGATGGTGCTCTTGCCTCCGCCCGAAGGCCCGGCGAAAGCCACCATCTGGCCTTTTTCCACCTGGAAGGATAGCGAATTGAGAATGTCTTCGTTGTCCGAGTAGCCGAAGCGCACGTCCTTAAACTCGATCAGCGCACCGTCTGCCGGTCGCGCGCCTTGCGCCGGAAGCGCTTTGTATGAATCGGGTTCCAGGGGCGTATCCAGCAACGCCAGGATGCGGTCTGCCGCCGCCAGCGCCGCCTGCACCCGGCTGACCGTCCCGCCGATGGTATAAACAAAGTAATTGACGTTGTTCGACAGTTGGATCAGGGCGATCATCACGCCAAACGTGGCCCGCCCGGTCATGGCAAAGTAAGCGCCTACCACGATTGCCAGGAAGCTGAAAATCCCAGCGAACTCGTTGCCGCTTGCCAGCGCGGCCTCGGTGCGCACCCGCTTGAGCGACGTGCTCAGCACCTGACCGTTGGCTTGCTCAAAACGCCCCATGATCCAGTCGCCCAGGTTGAAGGTGCGTACCACCTGGTAGCCTGCGAGCAGGTCGCCCATACGCTCGCTCAGCGTGCCGAGGCGTTCCTGCACCTCCTGACCAATCTTGCGCAGCGGCCCGGCAAACAGGGCGTTGACGATCAACGGGGCCACCCCGCTCAGCAAAATGAGCAAGGCCAACTGCCAATTCAGCAGCAGCATCGCCACCACCGCGCCCAAACCGTGCGCCGTGGCCTCTGCGAGCATATACAGATCATCCTGATAGGCTTTCTCGGCAGCGGTCAGGTCGTTGGTCAAAATCGATAAGGCATCGCCGGAGTGGTGCGCCTCGTGGTATCCGAGCGGCAAGCGGTTCAGATGCCGGAAGATCAATTCGCGGACGTTGGCGGTGACCTCGGCCAAGGCCGAGCGCCACAGGTAAAACACAAATGGGGCTACCAGGGTGAAGCCCACGTAGAACGCCACCCAGTTGATCATCCCCTTGGTGAAAGCCGTCTGGTCAACCGCGATGATGGCGTCCACAACGGTTTGGATCAAAAAGGCGATCACCACCCGCTCGGTGGTGGTTAACGCCACCCGCAAGGTCAGCCCCAACAAGTATTTCTTATGCTTGGGGCGAATCAGCGCCAGCAGGCGCAAGATGGATTGTCTGGTCAGAGTTCTGGTCGCCATAGTTACTCCCGAGCCCCTTGGACGAGTGGTTGAATTGGTTTTGGTACAGGTCGGTGTACACGCCGTCGAGGGCCAGTAGTTCTTCGTGGGTGCCCTGCTCAGCAATTTCGCCATTGCGCAGCACCACCACCTGATCGGCGTTCTTGATCGTCGACAAGCGGTGGGCGATCACTATCGTGGTGCGATTTTCGGTGAAGCGATCCAGCGCTTGCTGCACCAGCGTTTCCGATTCCGTGTCCAGCGCCGAAGTGGGCTCGTCCAGCAGCAGGATGGGCGCGTTCTTGAGGATGGCTCGCGCCAGCGAGATACGCTGTTTTTGCCCGCCCGAAAGCCGCGAGCCCCACTCTCCCGCCGGGGTCTCATAGCCCTGCGGCAGGCTGACGATGAAGTCGTGAATGTTGGCCTGGCGGGCGGCTTCCTCCACCTCGGCCAGCGTGGGGTTCAACTTGCCCAGGCGGATGTTTTCGCCGATGCTCACCGGGTACAGGTAGGTATCCTGGGCCACAAACGCCGTCTGCTCGCGAACCGCGCTCAAGTTCCAATCTTTCAAGTCGCGGCCAAAAAAGCGCATCTTCCCCCTACTCAAGGGGTAATAGCCCAAAATTAGTTTGATCAGAGTCGATTTTCCGCTGCCGCTCGGCCCCACAATTGCCACCGTCTGGCCTTTGCGCACATCCAGCGACACATTCCTCAGCACAGGATCGGAGCCGTTGTAAGCGAAGCCCACGTTGCGCAGTTGGATCGCCGCTTCCTTATCCGCAGTAATCCCGGCAATCTCTGCCCCGCCCTCGCGCTCGGGATCATGCTCCACCACCTCCAGCACCCGCCGCCCGGCCCCCGCCGCCTCGCTGATGGAAGCCAGAATGCCGGGAATGCTACCCAGCGGGTTGACCACCCAGTTGAGCAAATTGATGAAGGCGAACAGTGAGCCAAAGGTTATGCGGTCCTGGATGGCCAGGTAGCCGCCCAGGCCCATCGCAATGATAAAGGGCAGGATGCCCAGGCCAAACCCGCCGCCTTCAATAATCGCGCGCAGGCGGGCGATCTTGAGGCCCTGCTTGAGCACGCCTTGATTGGCCGTGTTGAAGCGCTGTTCCATGATGTTCGTCAGGTTGAATGCTTTCACCAGCATGGCCCCCGAAAGGCCGTCCTGGGCAATGCTGTTCACCTTGCCAATCTCGCCTTGCATTTCCTCGCTGCGCTTGGATACCGGCGCCGACAACGCCGAAACCAGCATGAACAGCAGCGGCGTGGCAATCACCGTCACCAGGGCCAGGAACCAGTTGATTGACAAGATGTAGGCGAAAGCCGCCAGCGCTCGCACCGACTGCCCCAGCAGGTCGATCAAGTTATTGTTCAGCAGGGTCTTGATCTTGCCCAGGTCCGAGTTCATCACCGAGAGCATGTCGCCGCTGTGGCGCTGCTCAAGATAATCGATGGGCAGGCGCGCGCTGCGCCCGGCAATCGCCTTGCGAATGCGCGCCAGTGCGCCTTCGCTGAAGCGCCCAATGCTGGATGTGCGCAGGTAAGCTACCGGAATGCCCGCAACGGTGACCACCAGGCTGAGAATCACATACTGCCAGAAGACATCCGGCTGGTTTTCAGAGACCGCATCAAAGAACTTGCGGATGAAGTGATTGCTCAAAATCAACAAGGCGGCCTGCACCAAATCGATGCTCAACGCCGCGTACAACCAGCCTTGCAAGCCGCCGGCCATGTGCACCATACGCCGGACAACCGGCCAGATAGGGGGTTTTTGTGTCTGCATAAATCACCTTTGTGTTTAATATATTATCAGGTTATTTAGAAAAGTCAATATATATCTTTAATATTATTGAGTTAAATTTTAGGTAAATATAATTTTATACAAAAACTAAATCCTCCAGTCAGTTGCAACAAGAACTTGATACAGGATGTAGTAGACCGACTCATTCAGTAAAAAATCAGTTATAAGAATCACAGAAAACAATAATAAAGAGCGCACAGATATCTTTTTCACGGTACAATTTATAGATAGACATTTGTAGATCGAAATCACTTCATCAATTATTCGAAAATGAACAAGGGGTTATTATGTCAAAACCAGAAACCAACATCCCAGAAGACGAAACTCTCAAAACCCAAGTAGCTTCCGAGCTTGACAACGCCAAACAACTCGCCAAGTCATTGAATTTTGAGGATGTCAAAAGCGGAGAATGGTTCGTTCACCTCTTGCAGAAAGTTGTACAAGCTTATGATCGTAACGCTCGGGCTACGTATTTTCAAAAAAAGTACCCCGGGTTAACTCCTGATGAAATTGCCAATATTTTAACTTCCGTTACTGTGAAATATGCTACCATTGCCGGAGCTGTTGCCGGGGCAGCAGCAACAGCAAATCAAATTGCGGTATTAAGTTCTGCGGGGATGACAGCCGCACTCTTCCTCGGTTCTATTGGAGCCGAGATGCTTTATCTGGCTCAAATTCAAATGCGCCTCGTCCTCGATCTTTCTGTTATTTATGATCTCCAACTGGACGCAGATGACCCCGAAGATATGTTGATGATTTTTGGATATGCATTGGGAGTAACCCCTACAGAAATGCTTGGCAAGGGGCTTCAAGTAGCAGCGGGCGCTGCTACAAAAGGGGCGGTAAAAAAATACGTTAGCAAAGGCACACTTAAGGCCCTCCAAGATTTTGCCCGCCGGTTGGGTTTCAAGATTTTACAGCGCACTATTCTTAAATATGCCGTTCCATTGGCTTCCGCGGCTGTTGGAAGCAGCTACAACTACGTCACAACAAAATCGGTCGGAAAAATTGCCAAAGCGCATCTAAAAAACAGAGGCAAAGTTACGGACGAGTTGCGAGTTTTGGTATCTCGTCAAAACACCTACAATTTGGCATTTCCTGCCGCGGTGATGTATGTGGCCCAAGTTGACGGTAATCTCTCTCAAAAAGAAAAAGAATTCTACAAAGCGATGTTATCAAGGATGTCCTTTGATGAACATACGCAAGCGGAATTTCAAAAGCTGATCGTCAGTGAGGACGATATTCTTAACGCTATTGCTTATATAGAAGATGAGGATGTAAGGCACAGCTTAATGGAAACATTGATTTTGATGGCGATCTATGATGGAGAACTGGCCGAAAAGGAGCGGGACTTTTTAGCAGGTGTTGCCAATCGTTTGAATGTGTCTGTGGATATGGCGGAAATTGAGCAACGGGCTCAAGATTATAAGATCGTCGTTCAGAAGAACATATTTGAAAAGACAGCAGACATCGCCGGTGGGGCGGCTGCTAAGGCAATCGGTGCCGCTGGACAGGCAGCTACCAGTGTTAAAGATACAGCCTCGGGAGCAGGTGAAAAAGTAAAGGGTGTGTTTGGCAAGGTCTTTACCCATAAAACAGATGATAAGAGCAAGCCTGCCATTTCTGATAAGTCAACCATTACTTGTTCACAGTGTGGTAACGAAGTTCAGACTGGGTTTCAATTTTGCCCGAGTTGTGGCAAATCAACGGCTACTGAAAAAAGTTGTGTCTCTTGCGGCAAATCAATCCCTATAGATTTTGCTTTTTGCCCACACTGTGGTGTAGCGCAGAATTAACCACATCAATTTATAGGTTCTCGGGTCTACACTCAAAATCACAAAACAAGGGGTGGCAGCGGAAACGTTGCCACCCCTTGTTTTTCGACCACTTTATGCTGGTGATGTATGCTACAAGCGTGTCACACCTTGACCGCCCGCGATCAGCTGAACCGTAGAAGGGTATCCTTACCTCGCATCTTCATCTCTGCGACCCTTGGATTACTTTCCCTGGACTCCGCGGATCAGCTTCTTCCGAACGGCCTCCGTCTCCAACCCCGCCCCCTGCATGGCCAGCACCACGCCGCCGACCACGGGCGGAGCCTGCAAGCGCACCAGGCGGGCTTTCGGCGCCACCTTGCGGATCGTCCGCCGGGCCGTTTGGGTCAGCAGGGGGTGGCCCTTCCACGCGCTGCCAATTTGCACCACTTCCACCGCCTCGGCTTCCATTCCCAATTGATGGATCACCCCACAGGCCATCTCGCCCAGTTCGCGCCCGGCCCAGCGCATCACCTCCAACGCCTGCGGGTCGCCTTGCGCCGCTACCTCAAACAGGCGCAGAATGGCGGCTTCGCCCAACTCGTAGCGGTTCACGTACAAGCCTTCGATCAGGTCAAACAGGTCTTTGGCCCCGGTCAGTTCCAGAAAAGCCCCCGAAAGCGCCGTAGCCGGGCCGCGCCGGTTCCACTCGAACACCACGGCGCGCACCGCGCGTTGGAGCATGTCCCAGCCACCGGCAAACTCGCCCGACCAGTGGCCCATGCCGCCCACCACGCGCCCCTCGCGCCCGTCGCGGCTCCAGCCCCGGCAGTTGTTGCCCGTGCCCGAAACCAGCGACACGCCCCAGCCCTGCGTCGTTCCGGCCAAAATGCCCAGCGTGGCATCGTTGACGATTTCCAGCGGGCAGGTCAAGCCCAGCGGGGCAATGCCCCCCAGGATCATCTCCTTCTGGCAGGGCCAGTCGTATCCCGCCAGGCCCATCCCCGCCGCCTCAATCGCCCCCACCTCCAGCCCGGCGGCCTTCAGCGCCCCACCCACGGCGTCCTGCAACGAGGCGGTCATGCCTTCCCCGCCCCCCCCCGCCCAGTTGCCCGGTCCCCCCGCCCCAAAGCCCCGCCCGCGCCCACGCGCGTCGGCAATA
>JAEXTI010000360.1 GCA_023406965.1 Chloroflexota bacterium | reverse complement strand
TTCAGTTCCAAGCCGCGCTCTTACCGCGAGCTGCCTCTGCGCCTGGCCGAGTACGGCACCTGCTACCGCTACGAAAAGAGCGGCGAACTGTTTGGCCTGATGCGCGTGCGCTCCATGCAGATGAACGACGCCCACATCTACTGTTCCGAGCGCCAGTTCGAGCAGGAGTTCACCGCCGTCATCTACCTGTACCTGGAGTACTTCAAACTCCTGGGTATCACCGACTACATGATGCGCTTCAGCACGCACCACGCCCGTGGCTTGGGCAAGAAGTATGTCAACGAGCCGGAATTATGGCTCAAGACCGAAAACATGGTGCGCGAGACCATGCTCAAACACAATATTCCCTTCGTCGAAATTGCCGACGAGGCCGCCTTCTACGGACCCAAGATCGATGTTCAGGTCAAGAGCGCCATCGGCAAGGAGTTCAGCCTGGCTACCAACCAGGTGGATTTTGCCCAGCCGGGCCGCTTCAACCTGACCTTCATCAACGAGCAGGGCCAGGAAGAAACGCCCCTGTGCATCCACCGCGCCCCCCTCAGCACGCACGAGCGACTGGTGGGCTTCCTCCTCGAACACTACGCCGGGGCTTTCCCGGTGTGGCTCTCACCGGACCAGGTGCGAATCATCCCAATCACCGACAACCAGAACGAAGCCTCGCAAGCCCTGGCCAGGCGCCTGCATGATCTGGGCATTCGCGCCGAAGCCGACCTCGACTCGGACCGTATGAACGCCAAGATTCGCAAAGCGCAGTTGTTCAAAGTTCCCTACATGGTTGTGATGGGCGAGAAAGAAGTGCAGGCCGGCACGGTGGCCCTGCGCAAACGCGACGGCTCCCAGCAGGTGCTGCCCGTTGATGAGTTCATCGCCCTGGTGCAGAACCGCATCCAGACCCGCTCGGCAGAACTGTAGGTTTTGCTAATTCTCAAAAAAGTAATGCGGCGTGTATGCGCCGCATTACTTTTTTGAGAGATTATTTCATCACCGCATCGCCCCGGGCCTTAAGCGCCGAAAGCTTCTGCCGCAGCGCTGATAGCTTGCCCTCGGCTTGCTCAATGCCTTCGCGTTCCGCCTGCACATAGCGCGTATAAGGGGCCACGCCGTCCTTCAATCGCGTCACCGCATCCGCGCACTCGTTGTTGAACTGGTTGGACAGCGTCTCAACCAGTTTGACTCGTAGCGCTTCCATCTTCTCGCGGAAGCCCTCCTTGGCCTGCTTGCGCTTGTAGGGGATAACGAATAGACCCAAAATCGCCATCGTACCCGCGGCCAGCCCCCCGGTAATGTCCAAAGCTGAGGATAACACCAACGCGGTGAGCAGCGCCCCCAACCCCACCGCGCCCGCTTCCAGCAGCGCCGTTTGAGCCACGGCAGCTTCTACACCCGAAGCCAACTCGCTGGCTTCCTGATTGCGATCGTAAGAATCCACGATCATTTGCACGGTCTTGCCTACTGAATCAATCAATTCTCGCCGGTGCGTTTCGCGCGGCCCGCCGCTTTCACCCACGATGTGATCCACGTTCACCGCCCGGCGCCGTTGCAAGTAACTCATGACTTGCTGCCATTCGTGCAGGTCCTTTTGAACCAGCCAGTCGATCATGCGTTGCACCTGCTCTTCAATCTGTTGGGGCACATCCGCCAGAACTTGCTTTTCAAACTGCGCCCGCACTCTGTCGCCCCGCACCAGGTTCTGGATATTAGTCAGGCGCAAGGTGCTGTCAAAAAAGTCCAACCCGCGCTGCTGCAACCGGTGCAGGATGTTTTCCACCTCTGCCAGGCGCGGGGCCAACTCGCTGTCCAAATCGCGCTGATACCCGCGGATCACCGCTTCCAACGCATCGGCTGTCTCACGGTCCTCTTTCAAATCCTCCACTCTGGCTTGCAAGGTCCCTTCCGCCTCGCTTACCAAATGCTCTGCCACGCCCAGCGGATTCATAAACTTGAGCCGCAACCGCGCAGAGTCATCCAATGTGGCAGTAATGTACTGTTCCAACTCATCCAGGCGGCTGTTGGCGCGCAGAATCTTGCTTTGCTCCGTGTCTGGTTCAAACCAGGCGCGCTTCGCCAGCCGGGCCGAAACCGTGAAGAGCACCGGGGCGCTCCCCATCACCGAGGTAGCATGTTGCAGCAAGAACTCCTGCACCTCTTTCAAAGCGGCTTCGTCCTCAAAGATATCGGCTTTGTTGAGCACAAAAATGATCTTCTTGCCCCAGGCCAGAATACGCTCCAGGAACTGCCGCTCACTCTCCGTCATGGGCCGGTCCGCCGAGGTGATGAATAGCACCAGATCGCTGCGCGGGATGAATTCAGCCGTCAGGCGCTCGTGCTGCCGGATCACGGCATTGGTTCCGGGCGTGTCGACGATGTTCAGCTCCTTGAGTAAAGGTAAGGGGTGTGTGAAAACCGCATAGCCCTCATCCACCACCTGCTCAGCAGCCTGCTCGCCCCATTTCACCAGCGTCACGCGCGAGGTGGTGGGGGTGGCTCCTTCGCGCAGCACGCTTTCTCCCAGCAGGGCATTCACCAGAGCGCTCTTCCCGGCATTGAACTCACCCACCACGACGATCAAGAACAACTCGTCCAACTGCAAAATGGCTTCCTGCAAGTTGGCCAGCCCTTCGCGGGGGGCGCCTAGCTCGGTCAGTGTCAGGCGAATATCCGCCAGGGCTTCTTTTTCATCGCGTAGAAATTGAGCTTGCTCATCGGTCAAAAAAGAGAGGGGCATGAATTATTCCTCCGGCAATCAAGGCATCCATTTGATGTAACTTCTCAGCCAGAGGTAGAAGAGGTCTTCCACACCCTCTGAGCAGCGCCTAAATTGATTATACAACATCCATTTTTAGCCTGGCGCGCCTAGCCTGGGTGAACCTCTACCGTCAGGTGGGCCACCTCATGCACCGGCTCCAACCTGGACCGGTATTCCTGCGCCATCTTGGGTGCTTTGGAAGCAATCGTCAACGCCGCGGCAAACTGGTCAGCGTTGATCTTCCACACATGCACATCCACTAACTGATCATCCGGGTCGGCTTCGATGAGGTCGCGAATCTCCCCGCTGATGTGCTCGTCCGCGGTGCGGTCCAGCAGAATACCGCCCGTCCGGCGCATCAAATCCACCGACCAGCGCGTAATTACGGCAGCGCCCACCAGGCCCATTAGCGCATCCATCCATACCCAGCCGAGGGTCTTGCCAAACACCAATGCCACAATCGCCAGGATGGAAGTCAATGCATCTGCCAGTACATGCAAATATGCCGCCTTCAAATTGTAATCCTCCTGGTGGTGATGCCCATGCTCGTGCTCATGCTCGTGGTCATGGTCTTTCAGCAAAAACGCGCTGAACAGGTTAACGCACAAGCCGATCACTGCCACCCCAATGGCCTCGTCAAACTGGATGGCGCGCGGCGAAAACAAGCGTTGGGCGGCCTCATATGCCATCAACAGCGCGACCAGCAGAAGGACCACCGCGCTGCTAAATCCGCCCAGGATGCTAATTTTTCCCGAACCAAATGCAAAACGCCGGTCGCCGGCCAGCCGCCGGGCAAAGATATAAGCCACCAGGGTAATGCCCAGCGCCGCCGCATGGGTGCCCATGTGCCAGCCATCCGCCAACAAAGCCATGGACCCAAACAGCGAGCCCGCCGCAATCTCGACAACCATCATGGTGACCGTGAGCAGGATCACCCATAGTGTTCTGCGCTCATTTTGCAGCTTATGCGAATTATATTGGTGCGAGTGATTCCAGGGTCGTTGCGGGCTGTTTTGCATGACCATCCTCCAATAAAGAATATGCCGATTATACCGGGTCGCCCAAAAATTTTGGTTCCTCGGGAATTGCCACGGATTTTCGTCTCCTCCATCAATTCGTGTTATAACATCCCATCGATGAAGCCAAAAACGACACTCCCCGGTCATCTTGCCGCTCTGCTGACCATCACCATCTGGGGCATCACTTTCATCAACACCAAAGTGCTGCTGAACAGCTTCACCCCGATCGAGATCATGTTCTTCCGCCTGGCCTTTGGCGTGTTGGCTCTGACCATCGTCAGCCCGCCGCACCTGTCCGAGTTCAAACTGGGCCGAGACTTTTTGCGGAACGAATGGAAGATCATGCTGGCGGGACTGTGCGGCGTGACCCTTTACTTCATCTTTCAAAACATTGCCCTCACCTACACCCTGGCAGCCAACGTCAGCGTGCTGGTCTCGGTGGCCCCACTGTTCACGGCGCTGGTCAGCCAGGGCCTGCTCGGCGAAAAGCTCAAAACCCATTTCTTCCTCGGTTTTACCGCCGCCATCGCCGGAATCATTCTCATCGCCTTCAACGGCAGTGTCGTGCTCAAGCTCAACCCTCTCGGCGATCTGCTGTGCATCCTTGCCGCGCTGGTATGGGCCTTCTATAGCGTGCTGGTCAAGCAAATCAGCACGGAGCAAGGCTCATCCCTGGCCTTGACACGCAAGGTGGTCACGTACGGGCTGCTCTTCTTGCTGCCATTACTGCCGCTGTTCGACTTCCGCTTTGGCCTCGAGCGTCTGGCCGACCTTCCCAGTTTGCTTCACCTGCTCTTTCTGGGCGTAGGAGCCTCGGCCCTGTGCTACGTCACCTGGAATTACGCCGTTCACCTCCTCGGGCCGGTAAAAACCAGCGTGTACATTTACCTGGTGCCGCTCGTCACCATCAGCGCCTCAGTGCTGGTGCTGCGCGAGCCGGTCACCCTGGTGGCTGGACTGGGCATCGCTTTGATCCTGC
>JAEXTI010000338.1 GCA_023406965.1 Chloroflexota bacterium | reverse complement strand
ATTATACTCTTTTGAATTAAAAAGGCAAGCAGGAGTTTTGAGGTGGGGATGTTCACGGATGAGTAGATTCCGTGAACCTTTGTAGGACGAAAAGAATAGTGGTTGTATATCCTTCGTCCAATGCAGGCTGAGAGCGAATATGTTACACTTTTGGGTACAAGCGTTCTGTCAGATCATAACCCGTTAATGAAATGAAAGGATTCGCTCATGTACCATGCTCAACGTTGGACGTTGGAGAAGATCAAGGACCGCCTTGATCTCATTGCGCCGCTGGTGTACCGCAAAAGCGAGGCGCTGCCCGCTTTTCGCTTCACCCGCTTGGAAAGCCCGGTGGTTAAACCGCCGGTGGCGAAGGATGTGGACGACTCTGGGTGGGAAGAGATTCGCCCCTTTGATTATTGGGGTACCTGGTTTACCGATTTTGTGATGCGCAGCAGCTTCAGCGTGCCCGCCGATTGGGATGCGACCAAACCGGCGGCGCTGTTCCTGCCCATCGGCGAGGCGGGGGATTTCAGCCACCCCGAAGCGCTGGCCTACATCGATGGCAAGCCCTTCGCGGCTTGCGACCGCCACCACCAGGAGATTTTGCTGGATGATTCCTGGCGGGATGGCAAAACCCACGTCCTGGCCCTGCACGGCTGGACCGGGTTGGGGGGCTTTGCCAACGGCGAGATGATGAGCAAGTTGTTCATGCGCATGTGCCAGGTGGTGCAAATCGATCCGTCCACGCGCGACTTCCTGGCCCTGGCGCGCACCGCGCGCGAGACCGCCGCGAACCTGGACGCCAACAACCCGGCCCGGGCGCGCCTGCTCAACGCGCTTAACGAGGCCTTCAATGTGCTGGAAACCCGCGACCCGCTGGGCGAGGCCT
The DNA here is from genome assembly GCA_023406965.1 of Chloroflexota bacterium. Next base: position 8,218 of record JAEXTI010000338.1, on the reverse strand, counting down.
TCTATGCCAGCGTGGAGCCGGCTCTGACAGTGTTGAAGGCGGGGTTGGCCCAGGCCGGCGACCCGCAAGATGTGGTCATCCACGCCACGGGGCATGCGCACATCGACGTGGCCTGGCTGTGGACGCTGGGCCAGACCCGGCGCAAGTCGGAGCGCACCTTCCAGAACGCGCTGCGCCTGATGGAGCAGTTCCCCGATTATCACTTCAGCCAGTCGCAGCCGCAGTTGTACGAGTTCATCCGCCAGGATCAGCCCGAGCTGTTTGAAGGCATTCGCCAAAAGGTGGCCGAAGGGCGCTGGGAGCCGATGGGCGGCATGTGGGTGGAAGCGGACTGCAACCTTTCGGGCGCCGAGTCGCTGGCGCGGCAGTTCCTGCTGGGGCGCAATTACTTCCGTAAGTATTTCGGTGAAGGCGCCGACAGCCCGTTGCTGTGGCTGCCGGATGTGTTCGGCTACGCCTGGGCGCTGCCGCAATTGATCAAGCAGGCCGGGCTGAAGTACTTTATGACCATCAAGATCGGCTGGAGCCAGTACAACCGCCTGCCCTACGATACTTTTATGTGGCAAGGCATTGATGGCACGCAGATTTTGACCCACTTCTCTACGGTGAAGGAAGAGGGCAGCCCCTTTGCCAGCACGTATAACGCCATGGCCAACGCCAAGGAAGCGCTGGGCACATGGAGCAACTTCCAGCAGAAGGAACTGCACAAAGAACTGCTCATGGCCTACGGCTTTGGGGATGGCGGCGGCGGCCCGACCCGCGAGATGCTGGAAAACATCGAGGTGATGGGCGAGATGCCCGGCCTGCCGCAAGTGAAGCAGTCCAGCGTGCGCAAGTTCTTTGAGAGTATCGAACCGGCCAAATCCAGCCGGATGATGCCGGTGTGGAACGGAGAGTTGTACCTTGAATACCACCGCGGCACCTATACCACCCAGGCGCGCAACAAGAAGGCCAACCGCAAGAGCGAATTCCTGATGCACGACAGCGAGTTCCTGGCGGTGTATGCGGCGCTGCTGGACCCCAACTACACCTACCCGGCCCCCGAGTTCACCCAGGCCTGGCAGACGATTTGCCTCAACCAGTTCCACGACATCATCCCCGGCTCGAGCATCGGCCCAGTATATGAAGAGTCGCTGGCGCAATATGCCCAATTGGCCAAAGATGTGGCTGAGGTCCAAAGCGGAGCGCTGCGCTCGTTGGCAGCCAATCTGGGCGGAGACGTGCTGCTGGCTAACCCGGCGCCGTTTGCGCGCCACGACCTGGCCTTTGTGCCCGGCGAAAGCATGGGCGGGTTGCAGTTGAACGGCAAGGCGCTGGACACTCAGGTGGTGGAAGGCGGCTTACTGGTCGATGCCGGCGAGCTAGCTCCCTATTCGGTGACGGCCCTCACGGCTGCCGCAGGTAAGCCCGCCCAGGCCCCGGCAGTGGGAGATGCGCAGGTGCTGGAGAACGACCTGCTGCGCGTGGAGTTCAACGAGGCCGGGGATATTACCCGCGTGTACGATAAGGCCGCCGGGCGTGAAGTGTTGCCCTCCGGGGCCGTGGCCAACCAATTGCAGGCCTTTGAAGACCGCCCCAAGGCCTTTGACGCCTGGGACATTGATATCTATTACGACGACAAGACCTACCTGGCCGAGCCCAAGGCCGCCTTCAAGGTGCTGGAGGCCGGGCCGCTTCGCCGGACGGTGGAGATCAAGCGGCGCATTATGAACAGCGAGGTGACCCAGCGGATTTCGCTGCGGCGCAATTCGGCGCGCCTGGATTTCGACACCAGCGTGGATTGGAAGGAACGCCATACCATGCTCAAGGTGGCCTTCCCGGTGGACGTGCTGGCCCCGCAGGCAACCTATGAGATTCAGTGGGGCAATGTGCAGCGGCCCACGCACCGCAATACGAGTTGGGATTGGGCGCGCTTCGAGACCTGCGCGCACAAGTGGGTGGACCTCTCGGAGGGCGATTACGGGGTGAGCCTGCTCAACGACTGCAAGTATGGGCACGACATTCACGATAATGTCATGCGCATCACCCTGCTGCGTTCGCCGACCATGCCCGACCCGGCTGCCGATTTGGGCACGCACCAGTTCACCTACAGCCTGTTCCCGCACAGTGGAAGCTGGGACGAGCGAGTGCAGGCCGAGGCCTACGCGCTGAACGACCCCATTGTGGCCTACCGGGCGGAGAAGGGCGCGGCGGTCAAGCAAGCGGGCCTGGAGCCTCTGGTGAGCGTATCCAGCCCGAACCTGGTGGTAGAAACGATCAAGCAGGCCGAGGATGGCGATGGTATCGGGGTGCGCTTGTATGAGAGCCGCCGCAGCCGTGGCCCGGCCGCCCTGCGCTTTGCCTTCCCGGTGAAAGCGGCCTGGGAGACGAACCTGCTGGAGGAAACCGAGCGCGAATTGGAAGTGGCTGGCAACGAAGTGCGCTTTGACGTGCGCCCGTTCCAGATTTTGACGGTAAAAGTGAAGCGAGTCTGATCTGTTCCCTCTCCCTCCCAGGGAGAGGGTTAGGGTGAGGGTGAAACCTTTGCTTCCCCTGACTTAAGGTTGTGGCGAACTAAGATTTACCCTCACCCTGGCCCGGCCAGGGTCACCCCGTCCCTCTCCCTAAAAGGGAGAGGGAGGAAGAGAGAAAACATGAAAATAACCGTGATTGGCGGGGGATCGACATATACCCCCGAGTTGGTAAATGGTTTCCTGGCGCGAGTGGAAACACTGCCGGTGAAGGAACTGTGGTTGATGGATGTTGACCCGGAGCGGCTGGCCGTGGTGGGCGGGTTTGCCCAGCGCATGGTCCAGGCCAAGGGCTCGCCGTTCAAGGTGGTACTGAGCACCAACCAGCGCGAGAGCATCGCGGGGGCCAGCTATGTGACCACGCAGCTGCGGGTGGGGATGATGCCTGCCCGGCGCGGAGATGAGTACCTGGGCCTGCGCCACGGCTTGATCGGTCAGGAGACGACCGGTGTGGGCGGCATGGCCAAGGCCCTGCGCACCATCCCGGTGATTTTGAGTATCGCCGACGACATTCGCCAGACGGCCCCGGGGGCCCTGCTGGCCAACTTCACCAACCCCGCCGGGCTGGTGACCGAGGCCCTCAACCGTTACGCGAGCGACATACAGGCGGTGGGGGTGTGCAACGTGGGCATCACCACCAAGATGCACATGCTGGAGCGGCTGGAGGAGAAGCTGGGCGCTAAGATCGAGGATCACCGGGCCGAATTGAAAACCCTGGGCCTCAACCACCTGACCTGGCATTATGGCTTCACTGTGGACGGCGAAGAGATGTGGCCGCATATCTTCCCGGCGTTATTGGAAGAACAGCGTAAGGAAGAGCATCCCGAATGGGACGTACGCACGCTGGAGGTGTTGGGGATGATCCCCAACTACTACTTGCAGTACTTCTACTACACCGACAAGAAGCTGGAAGCGCAGAAGAAATGGCCGCCTTCGCGGGCCGAAGAGGTGATGTCGATTGAGGAAGACCTGCTGCGCGAGTATGCGGACCCGGCCCTGACCAAGCCGCCTGCCGACCTGATGAAGCGCGGCGGGGCGTACTACTCGACGCTGGCGACGCAGTTGATCGACTCGCATTACAACGACCTGGGACAGGTGCACGTGGTGAACACGCGCAGCAACGGGGCGGTGGAGGGCTGGCCCGCCGATTGGGTGGTGGAGATTCCGGCCAAAGTAGACGCGAAAGGCATCCACCCGCTGCCCGCCAAACCCTTGCCCCCGGCGTGCTTTGCGCTGGTGGCGGCGGTGAAGATGTTCGAACTGTTGACGGTGGAGGCGGCAGTCAAGGGCGACCGCAGCGCGGCCTACCAGGCCCTGCTGGCCAACCCCATTGGCCCGAAGGCGGACAAGGTGGAGGCGGTGCTGGACGATCTGCTGGAATCCAACCGCCAATGGCTGCCGCAATTTTTTAAATAGGATTCTCCACGAATTACACGAATGACGCGAATGTGAAGAAATTTTCCTTTTCTTTTAAAATTCGTGAAATTCGTGTCATTCGTGGAAAAAATTCGGCTGTTCATAACAAGCCCTGAGGTGCAACAATGAAAATTGGTATCGTTGGCGGGACGGGGAATATTAGCGAGGGCATTGTCCGGCTGCTGGTGCGGCAGGGGCACGACGTGGTGTGCGTGAACCGCGGGGCGCGCAAGCCTGTGCCGGAAGGGGCGCGGCTGCTGCTGTGCGACCGCATGGAGCGCGAAACCTTTGAGCAAAAGATGCAGGCCGAGAAGTTCGACGCGGCCATCGATATGATCGGCTTCGGAGCCGAGGATGCCGCCTCGAGCCTGCGGGCCTTCCGTGGGGTGGGCGTGTTCGTGCAGACCTCCACGGTGTGCACTTACGGCATCGAATACGACTTCCTGCCGACGCGGGAGGGTGACCGGCTGCGGCCCATCACCGCTTACGGGCGCAACAAGGCCGCCGCGGATGCGCTGTTCCTGGAAGCCTACTACCGCGAGGGCTTCCCGGCGGTGATCATCAAACCGTCCACCACCTACGGCCCGCAGCAAGGCCTGGTGCGGCAGGTGGCCTGGGACTTTTCCTGGATCGACCGCATCCGCAAGGGCAAGCCGATTTTGGTGGTGGGCGACGGCAACGCGCTGCACCAGCACCTGCATGTGGACGACGCGGCCCTGGGCTTCGCGGGCGTGCTGGCCAACCCGGCTTGCATTGGGCAGATTTACAATCTGGTGCGGCGTGAATGCGTGACCTGGGCCGAATACCACCGCACGGCGATGAAGGTGCTGGGGCGCGAGGTGGAGCTGGTGGGGGTGCCCTTTGCCGATCTCAAGACTTTTGACATCCCGGGGTTTGGCATCACCGAAGAAATTTTTGCTCACCATGTCTTCTACTCGCCCGAGAAGTTGATGCGCGACGTGCCGAGTTTCCAGCCGCGTGTTTCGCTGGAAGCGGGCATGGCGCAGGTGATCGAGGCCATGGACCGCGACGGGCGCATCCCCGACTCGGATACGCTGACCTGGGAAGACGAGATCATCGGGCGGCAGATGCAGGTGAGGAAACAGGCATGAGCATCTTTTTGGGAGTGGACGGCGGCGGCACCAAGACCCACGCGCTGATTGCCGACGAGCGAGGGCTCGTGCTGGGCTTTGGGGCGGGCGGACCCGGCAACTGGGAGGGGGTGGGGATTGAGGGCATGACCGCCTCGCTGCAGGACGCCGTGGGTGGTGCATTGAAGGCGGCAGGCCTGGAGGTGGGCGCGATCACCGCAGCGGGGATGGGCCTGGCGGGTTACGACTGGCCCTGCCAGAAGGAGATGATCCTGGGAGGCATTGCCCCGCTGGGATTGACCTGCCCGCTGGAAATCGTCAACGACGCCACGCTGGGTATTTTGGCCGGAACGACGCAGGGCTGGGGCGTGTCGCTGGTTTCGGGTACGGGCAATAACTGCCGCGGCTGGAGCCGCGACGGGTGCGAAGGGCGCGTGGTGGGCGGCATGGGCCACTGGTCGGGCGAGTTTGCCGGCGGCTGGGACATGCTCCAGCGCGCTGTGCGCGCCGTGGTGTTCGAGTGGAACCGGCGCGGCCCGGCTACGGCGCTTTCGGGGGCTTTCCTGGAACTGACCGGAGCCAAGGACCTGTTTGACCTGATCGAAGGCTTGTACGTGAACCGCTACGAACTGGGCGAGGCCGCCATCATGCGCCTGTTCGAGGTGGCGGCGCAGGGCGACCCGCAGGCGCTGGAGGTGATGCGCTGGGCGGGTCGCGAGCTGGGCGAGATGGCCTGCGGGGTGATCCGCCAGTTGGAGATGGAAGCCGAGGCCGTGGAGGTGGTGCAAATTGGCAGTGCCTGGAAAGGCCACCCCCTGCTGACCCAAACGGCCCGGCGGACGATTCGCAAGGTGGCACCGAAGGCCCGCCTGGTGCGGTTGATTGCGCCGCCCGTGGTCGGCGGGGTGGTGCTGGCTATGCAGGGAGCGGGGTTGGAGACGGAGGCGGTTCGGAAGAAGTTGATCCGCGGAGTCCAGGGAAAGTAATCCAAGGGTCGCGGAGATGAAGATGCGGGGTAAGGATACCCCGCCTACCAAGTGGTTGGGGTAAATGGGAGGTCGTTTTGCAACAAGAAGAGGCGCTTCGTATTGCCAAAAAGGTTGCAGAACAGGAGGGTTGGCCCTGGCTTGAACCTGTTTGCATTCATAGCTATGGAGTATTTTTCTTTATGGGCAAGAAGAGGTGGCATATACGAACGAATATGAACAGTCGGGGCGGAAATATTCGGATCGTTATTGACGATAGATCGGGCGATGTAGTCAAAAAAGAGTTTTGGCCACGCTGAACCCCTTTTGATGTCGCGACTTACTGTTTGAGCACTGGGTGGAAGGAAAGATGCGGGGTAAGGATACCTCTCTACGGCGTACTGGATCTTTCGAATGTTTGAAGGCATCGATGTTTTATCGATCTGGGTTAATGACCAGCGAATAGCTCGTTGAGTGCTGAACTTGAGCCAGGTTCACAAGAAAATTATTCAGCTATTTGGCCCTCGGGATTGACACGGCTATTTGCTCAGCTCATAGCATGGAGTGTGAGTTATGGATACAAAAGATAAACAAATTCAGAGGTTGTTAGTTAATTTCGCTGAGGCCTCAAGAATCCATTACGATGCATTAATGGCTGGTAACTCGAGAACAGCAAACGTACAAGCTAAGAAAATCAACAAATCCTTCCTCGAACTTACCAACCTGGGTGTTGATGCTCGAAACGCGCTTCTTAATCTCGTAGATACGGAAACATTACCTATAGCAGCTATGGCAGCTGTTTTTTCTTTGAAATTTTCCCCAGAAAGAGCACTGGCTACGCTTCAAAAAATTGCGAAAGAACCCGGCCTCATTGGCTTCGAAGCTCGACAGGCCATTAAACGCTGGACGGAAGGCTCCTGGCAACTCGAATAATCACCACACAAAAATTGGTTTCTAGCGGCCACTATCAGCTTCCCTAGCTTATGCAAAATTTCGATTTTCAGCTTTTCTTGGTGCGGAATGTAGGAACAACGAAAAATCTGATAGGTTATTAAAAACTATCAGATCTTTCGTTGTATATTGCATAAAATTTACAATTTAATGAAGCGATTATTAATAATATTGAGTCTGTTTATTGACTTTTCTAAATACTCTGCTAGAATATTAAACATAAAGGTGATTTATGCAGACACAAAAACCCCCTATCTGGCCGGTCGTCCGGCGCATGGTGCACATGGCTGGCGGCTTGCAAGGCTGGTTGTACGCGGCTTTGAGCATCGATTTGGTGCAGGCCGCCTTGTTGATTTCGAGCAATCACTACATCCGCAAGTTCTTTGACGCGGTCTCTGAAAACCAGCCGGATGTCTTCTGGCAGTATGTGATTCTCAGCCTGGTGGTCACCGTTGCGGGCATTCCGGTAGCCTACCTGCGTACCCTCAGCATTGGGCGGTTCAGCGAGGGCGCACTGGCGCGCATTCGCAAGGCGATTGCCGGGCGCAGCGCGCGCCTGCCCATCGATTATCTTGAGCAGCGCCACAGCGGCGACATGCTTTCAGTGATGAACTCGGACCTGGGCAAAATCAAGACCCTGCTGAACAACAACTTGATCGATCTGCTGGGGCAGTCGGTGCGGGCGCTGGCGGCTTTCGCCTACATCCTGTCAATCAACTGGTTCCTGGCCCTGGTGACGGTGATTGCCACGCCGCTGCTGTTCATGCTGGTCTCGGCGTTGTCGGCGCCGGTATCCAAGCGCAGCGAGCAAATGCAAGGGGAGATTGGCAAGGTGAACAGCATTGCTCAGGACGGCCTTTCGGGGGCCATGCTGGTGAAGGCGTTCAACCTGACGGGCATCATGGAACAGCGCTTCAACACGGCCAATCAAGGCGTGCTCAAGCAGGGACTTAAGATCGCCCGCCTGCGCGCGATTATTGAAGGCGGCGGGTTTGGCCTGGGCATCTTGCCCTTTATCATTGCCATGGGCCTGGGCGGCTACCTGGCCATCCAGGACCGCATCACCTTTGGCTCGCTGTTTGCCTTCATCAATTTACTCAACTGGGTGGTCAACCCGCTGGGTAGCATCCCCGGCATTCTGGCTTCCATCCGCGAGGCGGGGGGGGCGGGGGGGGGGGTGCTGGAGGTGGTGGAGCATGATCCCGAGCGCGAGGGCGGGGCAGAGATTGCCGGGATTACTGCGGATAAGGAAGCGGCGATCCAACTGCGCAACGTGGGCTTCGCT
>JAEXTI010000326.1 GCA_023406965.1 Chloroflexota bacterium | reverse complement strand
CGCGGGCGGGCCGCCGCCCCCCCCCCCCCCCCCCCCCCACACCTCAAATTCAGGGACTTCCCCCACCCTCTGAGCGGTTACGTTTAATGATAAGAAACGCTAGATGGCACTACCCGTCCAGGCTGATGCACTGCGGCGGCGCGGTGACCCAGGTATACAGGCACACCAGGGTCCACCCGTCCTTAAAACGGGCAATGATCAGAGCGTCGGCTCCGCCTTGCCCCAGCGGGCGCGGGATGGCGTAGCGGTTGGTGGGGTCTGCGTCCCATTCCAGCGTGTAGGGCTGGTCGGCATGGGCGCTAAAATCCTTGACCGCCTTGACGCGCAAAGCCCCGGGGAGCGCAGTCGGTTCCGCTGCGGCGCGGCCTTCCTCGATCAGGTCATGGGCGCGCACCAACAGCGTGCGGGCGGAGGGCGAGTAGCCGGAGTCCACCGCCATCCAGCCAATGAGCAGGACCAGCACCAGGGGAATGCCGATGCTGAGCCACAGCGGGCCTTTCCCTCGCAGGGTGCGCTGATGCCAATCCAAAGCGCCGCGGAAGAGAGCCACCACCAGCGCCAGGCTGGCGACCAGCGGCATGGCAATGATGAACAGGGCCGCGATCACGCTGTTCAGGTTACTCGAATCCAGCCCGGTTTCGACCAGGGTGGCGGCGTCCATGATTAGCGCGCCCAGCACCCCGCCCAAGAGGATGCCCAGCAGGCTGTTGTTGGGCCACGAGCTGGCAAAGCCCAGCACTCCGCCGAGCAGCACAAACAGCAGCGCAATCAGCCAGGGGCCGGGCGCGGGATGATAGAGGGGCAGGTCGGGCAGGTACAGGTGGTTGATGGACTGGCTGATGACGCCGTAGACCAGGCCCAGGGCCAGCCCCAGCAAGATGCCAAAACGGCGGCGGTCGCGGATCCAGCTTTTCTGCCGCGCTTCCAATGTTTCATCATCCGGCACATACAACACGTTGCGGATTTCAGGGGTCAGGCTGGTGCGGCCTGGAGGGGTTGTTTCATTCATGGTGGGTCACCATCCGTGGCTCGAGTGTCTTAAGAGAAGAGCCCCGAATCTTTTTTACTGTCTCTGATTATAACGGGTGATTCCCGGACTGGATGGGCCTAAATTCCCCTCTAGTATTTATCCTTGCAAAATACGATATTCATATATAATTTATCTGGCCTTCATCATCGCTGCATTGAATTTCGCCCTTCCTTTGCATTTGATGGAATTTTCCCCTTATTGTGATTGTCCTACCTGAACAATTGAATAGGCATTCTGGCGAATCGTTCGATCGTTTTGGCAGACGTCTCGAAGCATATCGGTTCTACGTGCCTGGGAGGAACAATGACGGTGATTAAGACAGAGATACGCAGGGGGGCATATTTTGACTCGGCGGTCCTGATGAAGCTGCAGCGCTCCCTGCTCGGGCTTCCCGGCGTGCAAGATTCAGGCGTGGTCATGGGCACCGATTCCAACAAGGACCTGCTCGAGCACATTCACCTGCTCTCGCCCGAGGCAGCCACTGCCCGCCCCGACGACCTGGTCATCGTCGTCAGTGGGGAGGACGCCGCGGCGGCTTCCGCGGCACTGGGCAAGGTGGACGAGCTGCTGGCTGCTCGCCGGACGAGCGAAGACACCACCCGCCGCCCCAAGAGCACCGAGCAAGCCTTCAAAATGCTCCCCGAAGCAGGCTGGATTCTAATCTCCGTGGCGGGTCGTTATGCCGCGGCAGTGGCCCGTCAGGCTTTGCGCGACGGCAAGCACGTCTTCCTGTTCAGCGACAACGTCTCGGTGGAAGAAGAAATTGTCCTCAAGCAGCAGGCTTCGGCAGCCGGGCTGCTGGTCATGGGCCCCGATTGCGGCACCGCCCTCATCGGCGGCATCGGGTTGGGTTTTGCTAACCAGGTGCGGCGCGGGCCGATTGGCGTGGTGGCCGCCGCGGGCACCGGCTTGCAGCACGTCACCGCGCGCATCCACCAGTTGGGCGGAGGCATCACTCACGGCATCGGCACGGGCGGGCGCGACCTCTCCGAGAAGGTTGGAGCGGTCACCTTCCGCCAGGCCCTGGAACTGCTCAGCCGCGACCCGCAAACGAAAGTGATCGTGCTGGTGTCCAAGCCGCCCGCGCCAGGGGTGGCCGAGGAGGTGCTCAAGCTGGCCCGCCAGGCTGGCAAGCCCGTGGTGGTCAACTTCATTGCCCGGGCCAACAGCGCCACCCGCCTCGATAACCTGTATTTCGTCAACAGCCTGGATGCTGCCGCCGAATTGGCGGTGGAGCTGGCCCACGAAGACCAGGGCGAGCCCGAGCCGGAGTTGGGCCTGGTGCGTTTTGCCCCCGGACAGAAATACCTGCGCGGTCTCTATTCAGGCGGCACGCTGGCTTATGAGGCGCAGCACATCCTGGCGGGCTATCTGCCCAGGGTGTATGCCAATGCGCCGATCAACAAAGAGTTGAAGATGCCCAACGCCAACATCAGCCAGGAGCATTGCATTGTGGATCTGGGTGAGGACGAGTTCACCCAGGGCCGCCTGCACCCGATGATGGACAACGACCTGCGCATCCGCCGTCTGCTGGAAGAAGCCGATGACCCCAGCGTGGCGGTGATCATGCTGGACGTGGTCATCGGCTTCGGCTCGCATCCCGACCCGGCCTCGGAGCTAGCCCCGGCGATTGAGAAAGCCCGCGCCAAAGCTCAGGCCGCCGGGCGATTCCTCGAGGTGGCGGCGGTCGTCACCGGCACCGATACCGACCCGCAGGTGCTGCAATCACAAATCGACCAGCTCCAGGCGGCGGGGGTGTGGGTGAGCACCAGCAACGAAGCCGTGGTGCGCTACGTGGGGCGTTTGCTGCGCGCCCTGGAAGGCGGCGACATCGTTCAACCCCCCTTCAAGCCCGTCGATTTGACCTCGCTGCAAAAGCCGTTGGCGGCGGTCAACGTGGGCCTCGAGTCCTTTGCCGAAAACCTTGCCGCCCAGGGCGCGCCGGTGGTGCACGTCGATTGGCGCCCCCCGGCGGGAGGCAACGAACGCCTGGCGGCGATCTTGGAACGCATGAAGCAATCCTGAGAGCTGCTTATTCAGGAGGAAAAGCGCATGGTCGATATTGAGAAAGCAAATGCAACCGTAGTAGAACGCATGATGGAAGC
>JAEXTI010000297.1 GCA_023406965.1 Chloroflexota bacterium | reverse complement strand
GTCGTATTGTTAGGCACCTTCGCGTACGCCTATGCATTCACGCGCATTTATGCGCGCCCGATGACCCGCGTGGAAGCCAGCCGCTGGATTTACCAGAATATCCCTGGGCCGCTGACCCTGGAGATGGAGACAGCCGACGGGGCTGCCAACCAACCCCTGCCTTACCAAATTGGCGAGCGGCTGTTGGCGGAAGAACCTATCACCATTGCCTTTACGCCCCAGAAAGCGGGCACCTTTAGCAGCCTGAGTTTTGACCACATTCGCGACCAGATATACGTCACCGAGATGAAGACGATGCTGATCACGCTGCGCGACGGTGATAACCGGGAGGCCGTGCTGGCCTCGGCGGTGGTTCAAAATACTTTCGCAGAGGAAGGCAGTGACCGAGGGCGCAGTTTCACCTTTAACATGGAACCGGCAGTGGAAGTGCAGGCCGGTCACAGCTATGTTCTGGTTTATGAGTTGTTGAACCCAGGCCAGTCGGTGGATCTGATTGGGCAAATGCGCATGGCGATTTTGTCGGAAGAAGGCACTTATAAGCAAGCCTTGCCGGACCCCATGAAAACCATGGCCGTCGGGTCCAACTATGAAACTTATTTCAGGGCAGGCTATTCGGGCGAATTGAATGCCGTCAATGTGCGCAGGATTCTGGATTGGGAAAACCTGCCTGATGAAAAGACATTGCGCCTTTCGGTGCTGAGCCCGGAGGACAATGTCCTCCAGCCCCTGGCTGAAGCCGAAGTGACCAGCAGCTTCCAGGCGCAGGACGATATCAAGGGCGAGCCGTACCGCTTTGAGTTTGCTACGCCGGTTGTGCTTGAGGCGGACAAACAATACACCCTGCGCCTCGAGATGGTGGAAGGCCCCGGACGGTTGGCCGTTTACGGCAACGTTCCGGTGAACGAGAGCAGTTGGGACGATGCGCTGCCCATTGGCCTGGATGGTTACAGCCCTTATGATTACAACCTGGGGTTGTATCGCAGCGATCTCAACTTTGAGATGTATTGGGATGACAACGCGGACAAACTGGACCGCTTCCTGAACAACCTGGACAACGGCGATTATATATTCATCAGTTCAAACCGCCAGTGGGGTACTACCACCCGCGTGCCTGAGCGTTACCCGCTGACCACGCAGTACTACCGCAGCCTGATCGGTTGCCCGGCGGAGGAGGATATCCTCGATTGTTGCCGGGTGGCTGAGCCGGGCATGTATGAGGGTGAATTGGGCTTTGAACTGGTTGCCGTGTTCCAGTCCGACCCGAACCTGGGCAGTTTGCGCTTCAATACTCAGTTCGCAGAAGAAGCCTTTACCGTTTACGATCACCCTAAGGTGCTGATCTTCAAGAAGACAGCCGACTATGATCCAGTAGCGGTGAGGGATATTCTGGAAAGCGTGGACCTATCGCAGGTTGTGCGCGTCATTCCCGGAAAAGCCAAGACTTACCCGGCTAATTTGCTGCTGCCTTCCGACCGGCTGGCAGAACAACTTGCGGGGGGGACCTGGGCGGAGTTGTTTGACCGGGACGGGCTGCTGAACAAGTACCCCCTGGTAGGGTTGGTGGTCTGGTATCTGGTGATCAGCCTGTTGGGTTGGGTCAATTATCCTCTGGTACGGTTAGCGCTGCGCGGGCTGCCGGATAAGGGCTTCCCGCTGACCAAGATCGCTGGGATGATGCTGCTGGCGTGGATTGTGTGGGCGGCGGGCTCGGCGAGAGTGCCGTTTGTCCCGCTCACCATCAGCGCGGCAGCGCTTCTCTTGCTGCTGGTCAACGCCGGGCTGGCCTGGCTTCAGCGCGACGAACTGCGCCGCGAGCTGCGTGAGAAGAAGCGCTACTTCTTGTGGGTTGAATTGGTTGGATTGATCCTGTTTGTGATTTTCTTACTTGTGCGCCTGGGCAACCCTGATTTGTGGCACCCGTATAAGGGCGGCGAGAAGCCGATGGATTTCTCTTACTTCAACGCTGTGTTGAAGAGCACATCCTTCCCGCCGTACGACCCCTGGTACGCGGGGGGATACCTGAATTACTACTACTATGGCTTTGTTGTGGCGGGCGTGCCGGTGAAGTGGCTGGGGATTGTCCCGGCGGTGGCTTACAACCTGATCCTGCCGACCTTCTTCTCCCTGGTAGGGCTGGGGGCTTTCAGCGTGGTGTGGAACCTGATATGCGCGGGTCGCAAAGCCCCGGTAGAAGGCGAGGTGCAGCCCACGCAACCCTTCTTGCCGGCATTGGCCGGGCCGGTTCTGCTGGCAATCATTGGAAACCTGGGCTCGCTGCGCATGATCTGGCACGGCATGATGCGCCTGGCAGCTCCAGATGGCAATTTGGCAGGCTCCAATATCATCCAGAAATTAGGCTGGACGGTTGCCGGCATCGGCCGCTTGTTTGAAGGTGTGGGATTACCGTACGGCGCGGGGAACTGGTACTGGGATCCTAGCCGGGTGTATCCGGGCAGCGCCATCACCGAGTTCCCGGCCTTCACTTTCTTGTACGCCGACCCACACGCGCACATGTTCGCCCTGCCGGCGACCATTCTGGCGCTGGCCTGGGCGCTGTCGATTGCCCTCAAGGGCTGGAAATGGGGCCTGGAGAATGGGCGCGGCAAGTATATTCACTTTGCGGTGAGCTTCTTCATGGGCGGGTTGGCGATTGGCGCGTTGAAGCCGATGAACACCTGGGACCTGCCCACTTATCTGGCCCTGGGTGCGGTGGCAACCCTGTTTGCAGCCACTTACGGCGCGGTAATGAAACAGGAAAGCTGGGTCAAGGGGCTGGCCCTGGGCGGGTTGAGCGCCCTGCTGCTGGTGGGGTTGGCGATGCTGCTTTACCAGCCTTTCACCGATTGGTTCGGGCAGGGTTACGATAAGGTTAAGCTGTGGTATGAAGAGCCTTCTCCCTTCTGGTCCTATATCACTCATTGGGGAGTGTTCCTGTTCTTCATTGTTTCCTGGATGGGATGGGAGACGCGGGAGTGGATGGCAACTACCCCGGTTTCCTCGCTGAACAAGGTGCTGAAATTCCGCGAGCTAATTCTGTTCCTGCTGGCTGTGGTTGTGGTGGCAGTGGCGGGATTGTTCTTGCTCAAGGTGCAGATCGGGTGGTTGGCGGTTCT
>JAEXTI010000242.1 GCA_023406965.1 Chloroflexota bacterium | reverse complement strand
AAAAAATATCGTGGGGGGGTGGGCGTTTTCCCCGGCGCCCCCCCACTTCTCGTGGTACAGGGCCTGGAAGGATTGAATCCAGTGCCAGAGTTGCGGTCGCATACACCTCGTCAAATAAAAAACCTGGACAGAGAACGGGGATGTTTGCTGCCAGGCGCGAATACAAACTTGCAAATATTTTACCACGAGAATTTGGGAGAACGAGGAATTCTTAATGGTTCTTCGAAAGTTGCCAAAGAATCTGTACGGGCGCGGATGCCCGCGCCCGTACAAACATGAGGAGAAGTATTCTTGGGTTAACTGATCTTGACCAGCACTTCGACCAATTTGACGCCGGGGGCGGGCAAGGGCACGACTGTTCCTTGAACAGGGGCGCCATCCACCACCAGAGAGAGCTTGTTGCCAGGACCCTGGCGCTGGACGCGGATGTTGTAAGTGACGCCGCGGAACTGGCGGGTGGCGGTGAAGCCGTTCCAACTGCTGGGAATGACGGGCGCGATTTCCAGCCCGTTGAGGGTGGGGCGAATGCCCAAAATCCATTGGGTGATGGCGACAAAGTTCCACGAGGCGGTACCGGTGAGCCAGGAGTTCTTGGCCTCGCCGTGGGTAGGGGCGTCCTTTCCGGCGATCATCTGCGGGTAGACGTACGGCTCGCAGCGATGCACCTCGCTGATCGGCTCGCGGTAGGAGGGGTTGATGCGTTGATAGTAGTCGAAGGCCTGGTCGCCGTTGCCCAGGATGGTCTCGGCGATCATGATCCAGGGGTTGGTGTGGCAGAAGATGCCCGCGTTTTCCTTGTATCCGGGCGGATAAGAGGAGATTTCGCCCAGGTGCAGGTAGTAACGTGAGTAAGCGGGCTGTTGCACGACGATGCCGTGGGGCGTAGCCAAATGCTCTTTGACCGATTGCAGCGTTTGGGCAGCGCGTCCATCTTCGAGGCCCAGGCCGGCCATGATGCAGATACCCTGCGGCTCGATGAAAATCTGGCCTTCCTGGCAGGTGCTCGATCCGACCGGCTCGCCAAAGTCATCGTAGGCGCGGCGGAACCAGGCGCCGTCCCAGCCGTGCTGCCAGATAACGGCTTCCATCTTGGCGGCTTCGTCCAGGTAATGCTTCTTCTTGTCGGGGTGTTTGAGGTACACCTCGATATCGGCCATTTCTTTGGCAGAGAGGACGAACAGCCCGGCGATGAAGACCGACTCGGCCACTTTGCCGTCTTTGTTGGTGGTAGTCTGGAAGGATTGCCCCGGTTCGGCGGAGAAGCAGTTGAGGTTGAGACAGTCGTTCCAGTCGGCCCGGCCGATGAGCGGCAGGCCGTGGGGGCCGATGCGCTCCTGGATGTAACTGAAGCTGCGCTGGAGGTGGTCGTAGAGGGGCTGCTCGCTGCCGGGCTGGTTATCATACTGTACGGGCACGTCCAGAATGGACCAGTCGCCGGTCTCTTTGATGTAAGCGGAAACGCCCAGAACCAGCCAGAAGGGGTCGTCGTTGAAGTTGCTGCCGACATCGTTGTTGCCGCGTTTGGTCAGGGGCTGGTATTGGTGATAGGCGCCACCGGAGGGTAACTGGGTGGCGGCGATGTCCAGGATGCGTTCGCGGGCCCGTTCGGGGATCATCTGGACGAAGCCGAGCAGGTCCTGGTTGGAATCGCGGAAGCCCATACCGCGGCCAATGCCCGACTCGAAGTAAGAGGCCGAGCGGGACATGTTGAAGGTCACCATGCACTGGTAGGCATTCCAGATGTTGACCATGCGGTTGGTGTGGATGTCGGGGGTGTCCACTTGCAGGACGCCTACCAGGTTATCCCAGTGTTTTCGCAGAGCCTCGAAGGCGGCGTTGACGTTGGCGGGCTGCAAGTAACGGGCGATGACCGGGCGCACACCCTGCTTGTTGATGGTCTGAGAATCCGGCGGGTCAAATTTGGCGTAGTTGGGGTTCTCGAAGTACCCCAGCAGGAAGATGATCTGGCGGGTCTCGCCGGGCTGCAGGCTCAGGTTAACCTGGTGCGCGCCCATGGGAGCCCAGCCGTGCGCCACCGAGTTGAAGCACTGCCCGCGCTCAACGGCCAGCGGCTCGTTCCACGAGCGGTAAGCGCCCAGGAAAGTGTCGCGCTGGGTGTCGAAACCGGCCGGTTTCTGCGAGCAGGCGAAGTAGGCGAAGTGATTGCGGCGCTCGCGGTACTCGGTCTTGTGGTAGATGATGTTGTCTTCTACCTCGACCTGCCCGGTGCTGAAGTTGCGCTGGAAGTTGGAAGAATCGTCCAGAGCGTCCCACAGGCAGAACTCGATGCTGGAGAAAACGGACAGTTCGGCGGCGGCGTTGCGCTTGTTGGTGACCGTGAACTGCCAGATTTCGAGATTTTCGTTGAGGGGCACAAAGTAGCGGGTTTCGGCCTGGATGCCCTGGAAGGACGATTTGATGATGGTGTAACCCATGCCGTGGCGGCAGGAGTAATCGTCCAGTTTGGTGCGGGTGGGCTGCCAGGAGGGGGACCAATAGGCGCCGCTGGCCTGGTCGCGCAGGTAGATGTAGCGTCCGCCGAAATCAAAGGGAGCGTTGTTGTAGCGGTAGCGGGAGATGCGCCGGAGACGGGCATCGCGGAAGAAGGAGTAGCCCCCCGCGGTGTTGCTGATGAGGCCAAAATATTCTTCGGAGCCGAGGTAGTTGATCCAGGGAAGGGGGGTATCGGGGCGGGTAATGACGTACTCGCGTTTCTGGTCGTCGAAAAATCCGTACTGCATACGACTCCTTATGAGATTAAATGGAATGTGGGGGAGCAAGAATGGGAGCGCTCTCAGTATCATTATACAGATGCTGATAGACATTGTCAAGCAAAAATCCAGCTTTAAAAGTTAACGTTCTCAAAAACTCATCTTGGTAGAGGCAGGTCTTTAATGCGGGCTGCTCCATTGGATTGAATGATTTATTGGCCGGCAAGGCGACTGGGGATTCATGCCAGACCTGCCTGGCTGGCCAACAACCCTTGCCCGCCAGGACACATTCCAGACGTCCCCGTCTGGCCCGCATTAAAGACCCCACCGCTACGAAGATAATGGCGGCATTCCTGCCACACGGGAGCAAAGCTCGCAAAGTTTTCGTTTGTGGGCGGTGCCCTCGTCAGGACACCGAAGCGGTGGGGGGAGGGCGGGGGAAAACAGGCATATAATAGAAGAGAACTACTCAACCACAGACGGAACGGACACGAAACGAGGTTTACAAACATGACATCAAAGTTGTGGTGGAAAGACGGCGTCATTTATCAGATCTATCCGCGCTCGTTTGCCGACTCGAACGGCGATGGGGTTGGCGATTTGGCGGGGATTACAGCGAAACTGGATTACCTGGCGGAGCTGGGCGTAGACGCCATCTGGCTGTCGCCGATTTATCCTTCCCCGAATGTGGATTTTGGCTACGACGTGAGCGATTATGTGGATATCCATACCCAGTTTGGCACACTGGCGGATTTCGACCGCCTGACTGCCGAGGCCCACCGGCGTGGAATCCGCATCGTGCTGGATATGGTCATGAACCACACATCCGACCAGCACCCCTGGTTCCAGCAATCGCGCAGTTCGCGGGACAACCCTTACCGTGATTACTATTTCTGGCGCGACCCCAAGCCGGGCAACAAGCCGCCCAACAACTGGCTGTCGGTGTTTGGCGAAGAAGGCTGGGTGCCGGACCCCGCCACCGGGCAGATGTACTTCCACATGTTTTACCGCGAGCAGCCGGACGTGAACTGGCGCAATCCAGCGGTGCGGCGCGAGATGCTGGACGTGTTCCGCTTTTGGCTGGAGCGCGGCGTCGACGGCTTCCGCCTGGATGTGTTCAATAGCTTTTTCAAAGACGCGGATCTGAAGGACAATCCCACCACGCTGTTTGGCATTCGGGCTTTTGAGCGCCAGCGCCACATTCACGACATTGACCAGCCGGAGATGATGCCGCTGCTCCAGGAATTGCGGACACTGTTGGATTCGTACCCCGAGCGTTACGCGGTGGGGGAGACCTTCCTGGCTTCGGCGGAGAAGGCGGCACAGTACTGCGGGCCGGATAAGCTGCACGGGACATTCAACTTTGAACTGCTGCAAAGCCGCTGGAGCCCGCGGGCTTTCATCAAGGCCATTCAGCGCTGGGAACAGGCCCTGGCTGCCGATACCTGGCCGACCTGGGTGCTGAACAACCACGACAGCCGCCGCTCGGCCACGCGCTATGGGGGCGGCGAGAAGGACGACCGCCTGAAGATTGCGGCGGCGCTCATGCTCACCCAGCGGGGAACACCCTTCCTTTATTACGGTGAAGAGATCGGCATGCGCGACATCCATGTGCCCTATCGCGAGATTCAGGATCGCCTGGGCAAGAAATACTGGCCCATTGTGCCTGGGCGAGATGGCTGCCGGGCGCCCATGCAGTGGGACGCTTCGCCCAACGCGGGTTTCAGCCCCGCGGGGGTGCAGACCTGGCTGCCGCCGCATCCCAATTATGGGATGCGCAACGTGGAGGCGCAGCGGGCCGATCCGAACTCGCTGTGGCATTTTTACCGCAAGCTGATTACCCTGCGGCGCGAGTCGGCGGCTTTGCGGGAGGGGATGTTCATCCCCCTGACCTTCGATACTTACTTCATCCTGGGGTACCTGCGCCAGACGACCGACGAGACGGTGCTGGTGGCGCTCAACTTCTCGGGGCGGCGCAAGCGGCTGGTGCTGGGCGGCAAGCTGGGTTCGGCTAACTGGGAGATGCTGCTATCCAGCAAGCGTGAGCAAATGGGCCCGCTGCACGGCGGCCTGGTGGCCCTGGAGCCTTACGAAGCTGTGATCCTGCGTTTGGTCAGTTAACGGCTGACCGCACCTTATCTGAGCCAATAAGGTGCGGTCACAAGGAGAAGAGCGATAAATGCAGCCGCCCGGTCAGAGGGAAAGATATCTCCCTCTGGCCGGGCGGTTGATTACGGTTGTCTATCCGCCGGTAGCGATTTTGTCGAGCAGCAGAATTTCTATGGTTTCGTCATCGACCTTGACATAGGGCGCATAGGTGTCCATGTCGTCGGTATAATCTTTGTAAGTGCGTTTGTCTTCGTCCATTTTTTTACCCTACCTTGAAAGAATTCTTCACGATCTGAGATTGAGATTGATTACAGCGTAAAGAATATCATCTACGGCAGGGCAGAACAATGACCCATGTGGGTACTTTTTAGGGCGCGCGCACTTCCACTTTCACGGTGGTTTCCCCGGCATTTTCAAAGGTGAGGGTGATGTTGATGGTCTCGCCGGCCTTCAGGTCTTGTTTCAAGCCGATGAGCATGACGTGGTAACTGCCGGGCTTCAATTCCACCTCGCCTCCGGCGGGAATTTCAATGAACTCCACCGGCGACATGCGCATGACGTCGCCTTCCATGGTGGTCTGGTGGATTTCGACCGATTCGGCCACGTCGCTGGCGGCGCGGATGAGCTTATCGGAGGTTGTGCCGGAATTCTTGAGCAGCATGAAAGCCCCTCCGTTGCCTCCGCCGCCCTCCATGCCCGCCATCGATGCGGCTGCGCGGGCCCAGGGGGATACAATCTCAATATCGCCGATTTTTGTGCTGGCTTGACCCTGGCAGGCAGCCAGAACGAGCATCAGGAGCAGGGGCAGGAAGCGCAAAGCCTTTTTCATGGTCACCATCCTCCAGAATAGTGTCACAAGCAAGAAATTTTGCGGCAGCCGGTTATTCGGCAGCCGAAACAAGCAAGGTGGCAATTTCCCAGGGGCGCAGGCGGAACAGGGCTAATCCATTGTGCACCTGCAGGGCGCCAGTCTGGCGCTCCAGCAGGTTGGAGCGGCGCACGGTCTTCCAACGCTCGGGCAGATGGATACGCACCGGGCCGCCTTCGCCGCGGCATTCGTACAGGCGGATGACCAGGGCTTTGCCCTTTTCGCTGGGCTTGATGGCGCAGACCTGGGCGCAGTCCGATTCGATGTGCGGCAGGTCGGGCAGGTCTAATTTCCCGCGGATGGCCAGCAGCCCGGCGTTGAATGCGTCTGCGTCGGAGACGACCGGCGAGGCCAGCAGCTTGCCGGCGTAAGCGGCGGCAGCCAGGTCGAAGGAGTGCTGTCCGGCGTCGCGCATGCCGTCGTACTCGGTCATGGTGTAGTATTCCGGCTCGTGCAGGTAAGAGGGCACCGCCGGGCTACGCAGCAGCGAAACCAGCACCAGGCCGGAGTCGATGCGATAGGAGGGCAGGCCGCGATTGAAGATGGCCAGGCTGGCCTCGGCAGAGGTGATTCCGCCCCAGTGCAAGGCGGGCCAATCGCCGTTGGCGCCGGCCCACTCGAAGGTAGGCTGGTAGTTGCGCCGCTCGAGCGCGCCAAAAGGCACTTCGTAGAGGGGCTTGCCCTCGATGGGGGTGGGGAAGGCCATGCGCAGGCGGTGATTGAAGGTGTCCCAATCCACGGTCAGGTGAAAATCGACCCGTTCCAGGCCTTCGGTCAGTTTGATCTCCACTTCGGCGGACAGGCCGTTGGCCACGTACCCGGCGCGGAAGGGAGGCTCTACGCGGTAGATCAATTTTTGCACACCGCCGCCGCGTTCCACGCGCACCAGGTTGGTGAAGTTGCCCATGGCGGTGCGGGATTGGTCGGGATGCAGCGTGGCCCAGGGGGAGCCTTCATCGTGCTCCAGAATCAATTCACCGGGGCGGTAGGTGGCGGTGTGGAGGATGTTGCGGCCGAGGCGCTTGTCAAAGATTTGTTCCACGCCGCGCGGTCCGGCCTGGATGTGGAAGCGCTCGTTTTCGAGCACCTCGTGAGCGGCGGGTTGGGCTGCTTGAAGCGGCGCAGGCGGCGCGGCAGGCACAATTTTGTAGGTCTGCGCTGAGAAAGCCGGAACGGCCTGGGCCAGGAACTCGACGGTGAGCGAGTGATCGTCTGCGCTGGGCGGCTTGACCGGAACAAGCGTTACCGGCAGGCCCTGCGGGTCGATCAGTCCGGTGTTGGCGGGCAACTCGGCGCGAGCGATCTGAGTGGCGGCGCGGCCGGTGGGGTTGAACACGACCAGGGACTCGGGCTCGGGGCGCACGAGGCGATCGAAGGCTTGGGAACACAAACCGCTGATCGACTCTTCGATCTCGCCCCACATCGTTTCCAACTCAGCGTAGGAGGCGTCAATGTGGGTGGCGGTGATGGCGTCGTGGAACATGCAGAAGAGCAATTGCTGCCATGCGCGGGTCATTTCGGTTTGGGGGTAGGCTTGCCCCTGCTGCCAGGCCAGCGTGTTCAGCACCTCGGCGGCCATCAGGTCGTGCTCCAGGCGACGAACGGCCTGCTTCGTGCGAATGCGGGTGACGAAAACGCCGGTATTGTTGGGATTCAACTCCACGTCAGGGTGGATCTTCCCGGCGGGTGGGTTGTCGAGTTGGAGGAAGAGGTTTTTCAGGTAAGGGAACGCTTCGGTTTCGAGAATGAAGCGCGCGTTGTGCGTTTTGGCCCAGTTGAGCAGTTCGGGGTTGGGCAGCAGCTCTTCGGGCGAGCAGGAGATGATGCCGGCGCCAAATTCGGCGGTGTCTTCCAGGTTGAGGTGTTCGGGTAAGAAGGCGCGAAGCGCCGGGTCGATGCCGCGCCCGCCACAGCGTGGGCAGTCCTGGCCTTTGCCGCGACAATCGGGACATGGCGGATATTTGACGACACCCCCCGCGCGCGCGACCAGGGGCAGGGTCTGGCAAACCACCGTGCTGCCATCCAGGCCGCGCCAGAAAGTACCCTTGGGTTGAGAGTAGCTGAGACCGCTGACCCAATCCATTTCGCAGCCGCGCAGGATTTGGGGCAATTGGGCCGGGTTGCCAAAGGCATCGTTGCGCACCGCTAGAGGGGTGTGCTTGCCAAAAGTAGCTTCGACGTAGTTCAGGCCAATGAGGTAATTGCGCACCAGGCTTTCGCCCAGGATCATGTTGCCGTCTACGATAACCTGCCCGCCTCCACTGACAGCAAAACGCCCTTCTTTGCTGAGGCGGCGCAGATGTTCCAACCGCTCGGGGTGACGCTCAAGGAACTTCTGCACCACCAGGGGGAATTCGGCATGAAATTTATACTCGGGGTTCTGCTCGGCCAGGGACAGGTTTTCGAGCATGTAATATTCTTCCAGGTCGGCATAGGAGACAAAGGTCTGGCCGCGGAAGGTGAAGCGCTGATCCCAGGCACGCCGCCAGGTGGGATCGAAGTGGTTGTTGACCAGGACGAGCAGTTCAGGTGTGGGCATAAATTCCTTATCAATTCATAAGGATGGATTCATATCTATTATAGGCGCTTTGCGGTAATTGAGAGAGCAGGTTTTGATAGACGAAAGATCAGGTTGCTGGAAACCGTGGGCGTGGAGCCCCTTTTCCTGTAAAATAAAAATATGCCTATCACTATCGAACCTTATCTTGTTGCTGCGGCTGTGCTTTTCATCTTAAGCGTGATGGCGAGTAAAGTCTCTGATCGTTTTGGAATCCCGGCGTTGATTATCTTCCTGGGCGTTGGGATGCTGGCCGGATCGGACGGCATTGGCGGAATCTATTTCGACGACCCCAGCATGGCGCAATACCTGGGCGTGGTGGCGCTGGTGGTAATTCTGTTTTCCGGCGGTCTGGACACCAGTTGGAAGAGCGTGCGCCCGGTGATGCGCGAGGGATTGGTGTTGGCGACTCTGGGGGTTCTGCTGACCGCGGTATCGCTGGGTCTCTTCGTCCATTGGATTTTGAAAGTGGAATTGATGGAGGGTATTCTTTTGGGGGCGATTGTATCGTCCACCGATGCAGCGGCGGTGTTTGCCATTTTGCGTTCAAAGGGGATTCATCTGAGCGGGAAGCTGCAACCCTTGTTGGAGCTTGAGTCGGGCAGCAACGACCCGATGGCGGTGTTTCTCACTGTAGCCCTGACCCAACTGGTGGTAAACCCGGCGCTTTCACCCTTTCGCTTGATTCCCCTCTTTTTACAGCAGATGATTCTGGGGCTGGTTTTTGGTTTGGTGGCGGGCAAGCTGGCCCTATGGTTGATCAATCGTTTGCGGCTGGGATACGCCGGGCTGTACCCGGTGTTAATCCTGGGAGTGGCTTTCTTGACTTACGGCGCCGCAAACATGGTGGGGGGCAGTGGTTTCCTGGCCGTATATGTGGCTGGGGTAATGATGGGCCGGGAGGAGTTCTTACACAAGCGCAGCGTACTGCGCTTTTTTGATGGCATGGCCTGGTTGATGCAAATTGCCATGTTCTTGACGTTGGGTTTACTTGTATTCCCCTCCCAGCTTGGCCCGGTGGCGCTGCCGAGTTTGGCGATTGCCTTGTTCCTCATGTTCGTGGCGCGGCCGGTTGGCGTGCAGATATCGCTGCTGTTTAGTAAATTCAAACCGTCGGAAAAGTGGTTTATCTCGTGGGTGGGGCTGCGCGGCGCAGTGCCGGTTATCCTGGCGACGTATCCACGTGTTTTGGGGTTGGAAGAATCGAATGTTATCTTCAACGTGGTGTTCTTCGTGGTGTTGACCTCGGTTTTGTTGCAGGGTACCAGCATCCCTTGGGCAGCCAGGCTGTTCAAGGTGGAAGGGCAGGAGCCAAGCGGGATGCGTTTCCCTGTTCAGTTTGACCCGACCCATGATTGGAAGGGGGAATTGAAGGAAACCACCATTCCAGAGTTCTCTCCGGTGGTGGGAAGGGCGATTTTTGAACTAGGCTTGCCGCCGGATTACCTGGTAGTGCTGATCGCTCGCGGTGAAGATTTTGTGATTCCTAGCGGCAGCGTGGTGCTGGAGCCAGGGGATACGGTGCTGGGATTGGCCGAACAGGCGACGCACGAACAGGTGGCGTTGCTGTTGCAGCAGACGAAGAAAGAGTAGGCTGATTCCCGGTTCCTAGCGTTGACGTGGTTAAATCAGGCCTGGACTGTTTCTTGGGCGGGTTCGGGCGGTTTTCCTACAGAGGGGCGGGTGAGCATGAATGCAGCCAGGATGAACAGGATGGCGCCGATCCAATAGGGCGCGCCGGGCATGATGTTGTCAAACGCCAACCCACCGAAAATTGGTCCAGCGATGTTCATGAGGCTGCCGATGGCGGTGGTGACCCCCATGA
>JAEXTI010000234.1 GCA_023406965.1 Chloroflexota bacterium | reverse complement strand
CAAACGAACGACTGGCGACGTTATCGAGAATCAAGTCGTAGCGATGGCCATTTTTCGCAAAGTCTTCGCGAGAGTAGTCCACCACATGATCCGCGCCAAGGGAGCGCACCATCTTGACATTACGCGTACTGCACACACCGGTCACTTCAGCGCCCATGGCTTTGGCAATCTGCACGGCAAACGTTCCTACACCGCCCGAAGCGCCGTTAATCAGCACCTTTTGACCGGGTTGCAACTTCCCAGCGTCGCGCAGGCCAATCAGGGCAGTGATACCGGCAGTCGGCAAAGCTGCGGCCTGCTCAAAGGTCAGATTGACTGGTTTCAGGGCAAGTTTGTCCTCGGCCACGCTGACATATTCCGCCAGCGTGCTGCTGCATGCGGCAAACACTTCGTCGCCCGGCTTGAACTGCGTCACACTGGAGCCGACTGTTTCGACCACACCGGCCATATCCCAGCCGAGGATGTGGTTTTTAGGTTTTGGAAAGCCGACCATCAGTCGCGTCAGCCAGGGATTGCCGCGCAGGGTGAACACATCTCCGGCGTTGAGGGAGACGGCTTTGACGAGCACCAGCACTTCGTTATCTTTTATCGCTGGTTGGGGAACTTCGGCCAGCCTGAGAGCATCCGCTGAACCGTAGTCGGTTTGAACAATGGCTTTCATAGGTTTATTCCTTCGGGAAAATAGAGATCGGATTAACCGAAAGCAAAGACAGTCCCAAATCACGCACTTTTTTGAGCAGGCCAAAAAGGGCAGCCTGGTCGGTCAGCGGGCCGGTGAGCAGTGTTTCACCGTTTTCGTGGGTGATGGTCAAACCATCGAACCAATTAGCCCATTGCTCCGGCAGGCTGCCTTCAACCCGGATTTCGTAGTGGATGGGATGCTTTTGCTCTGGTTGCATGGGCGCAACTATACTGCCAGCAAGAAACGCCGGGTAGCTACTTAAGTATTGATTTGGAGTATTGTTTGGGAAATTAGAGCAGGCCCAACTCGCGGGCACGGGCTACCGCATCGGTGCGGTTTTGGGCTTGTAATTTGGCAAAAATACGCAGGTTGTGCCCTTTGACGGTGCTTAACGCCAGGTAGAGGCGTTGGCTGATTTCTGTGTTGGATAATCCCTGGGCAACGAGTTGTAAGATTTCGATTTCCCGGGAAGAAAGGATTTCGGATTGTTGATTTTCGATTTCAAGTTGCGGGAAGGCGGCCAAGAGTTTATCCGTGTAAGGAAGAAGGAGATGTGAATGTCTCTCAATCCCGACTCGATAATCAGCAATCATCAACCGTACTTTTTCTCCTTCGTCCACAAAGGTTCGCACGTAACCTTGCGGCGCGGCCAGCGTCAGGGCGCGTTCGAGGGCGGTGAGGGCCTGGGATTGGCAGGCTTGCGCCTGGTGGGCGAGCGCCTGGGTAAGCAGGATATCGAGAACGCTGCGCTGGCGGTTTTGCGCTTTGGCCAGGGCCAGCAGGCGTTCTAGCAAGTCGTGGACGCCGGGATCGGCGAGTCGGAGCCGGGCTAGGGTGAGTAGCTCGTACTCGGTCAGGTAACTAACCTCATCAGACAACGAAATCCTCTGTTCTCGCACCCATGTCTCGGCTTTATCCCGCCGTCCCTGTTTGAGATAAATGCGCGCCTGCATGGCCTCGACCGGGCGAACGACGGGGACGGGATTTTTTGTGTACACTCGTCGGGCTTCGTCGAGCAGTTCCAGGGCTGCATCCCATTGCCCGGCAGATTCTTTCAATTGGGCTTGTCCTATCCTCCAGCGGTGCGGCCAGTCAACCAGAGTGGTGCGCTGGTCGAGGTCGGCTGCGGTTTGCAGAGGGACTGCAGCGGATTCATCGTCGCCCATCTCGTGATAAATCAACGCCAAACCCAGATGGTGGTGGGCTGTGACGGCCTGCGCCTCGGGGCCGTTTTCATCAGCCGATAGGATCGCCTGCCGATACGTGAGGATGGCTTCTCGCAGCTGTCCTAACTCAATCAGTAGATCAGCCTCGGCAAAGGCGCTGGCAATGATAAAGACAGGATAGTCCAGCTTGCGCAAGTCAGCTATCCAGTCGTGAATGGCGCGCAAGGCGGCTTCCAGGTCGCCGCTGGCCCAGTGGGTGAATTCGAGCGTAATGGCGGCCTGGGCGCGACGGAGAACATCTTCGGCGGGGATCAGCCGCAGGGTTTGTCCCGCAAACTGGATTGTGCGAGCCACGTCTCCTTGCACCTGGGCGTTGTAGGCGCGAGTCAGGGCAATATCCCCCAGCATGGATGTAAACTCGGCTCGCTTGGGCCCTTCAGTCAGGGCACGCTCGGCGTTTTGTAGATAAATCTCGCTGGTCTCTGGCTCGCCGAGGTCGGAGAACGCCCGGCCAAGTTGTAAGCATAGCACGGGCCGGGCATGGACAACAGCTTCGGGCAGCTTTATGGCCCAGCTAACCCAGGCGGCAGATTGGAAGGAGCCTTGCATACCGGGCCAGGCGGCCTCGGCCAGGTATGCGGCGCGCTCGAAATCTCTGGCGGCATGGGCGTGGTGGAAGGCTTCGGCCAGGTCGCCGTTGGCCTCGTGCCATTGGCTGGCGCGCAGGTGGAGATCCTCTCCGGCACCTCCCCAACCGCATTCACCAGGTGGGAGCAATGTGGCGAGACGCTGGCGCAGCAGGTCGCTAAATAGGTGGTGGTAGCGATACCAGCGGCGTTGGTTGTCGAGGGGGATGAGGAACAGGTTGGCTCGTTCGAGAGCTTCAAGAGTGGCCTGCCCGGATGCAGGCGGGGATTCCAGTATGGCGTCGCATAGCGGGCCGCAGAGACGGTTGAGGATAGATGTCCGCAGCAGAAAAGCCTGGATTTCGGGCGGTTGTTGGTTCAGCACTTCTTCCAGTAGGTAATCGAGCACGAAGCGGTGGCTGCCGGTGAAAGGTTGGATGAAGCTTGCGGAATCCTTTTGCCCCTGCAACGAAAGAGGCGTTTGCATTGCAAGCGCGGCCAGTTGTAGGCCGGCAATCCAGCCTTCGGTGCGTGCTTCTAGGGCAGCCACATCTGCCTCGGGCAGCTTCAAGCCCATGACTCGGTTGAGAAACTCGGCTGCTTCAGCGGGGGTGAAGCGCAGGTCAGCGGCGCGCAGTTCGGTCAGTTGACCGCGGGCGCGTAGGCGAGGAAGGGCCAGATTGGGGTCTTCGCGGCTGGCGATGACAAGATGCAGTTGCGAGGGCAGGTGTTCGAGCAAGAATGCCAGGGCGGAATCGACTGCCGGAGAATCGAGCAGGTGGTAGTCGTCTAGGACAAGGAGGTACCTGCCCGGTAGGGCAGCGATCTCGTTCAGCAAGCTGGTCAGCAGGACTTCGGCGGGCGGCGGCTGGGGCGTTTGCAGAGCGGACAAAAGCCCTTCGCCCAGGTTGGGAGCCACCGTCTGCAAGGAAGACACGAGATAATGCAGGAAACGCGTTGGGTCACTGTCGGCTTCATCGAGAGAGAGCCAGGCAACCCTCACCCCTGATGGGAAGGCAGAAATCCACTCACTGAGCAGGGTGGTCTTACCGAACCCCGCCGAAGCAGAGATAAGCGTCAGCTTGCACCCGTTGGTCAGGCCCTCGTTCAGGCGCGCCAGCAGGTGCGGACGGGGTACCATTTGCGGGCGCGGCATGGGGATGTGGCACTTGGTAGCGAGCAGGGTTGCGAGCATGGGACAATTATATATCTATCGGGGCGGCCACGTACCGTTCTTGAAATTTCGTCGTTTTCTTTATTCTTTTTCAATATTGAGAATTGCTGTACGTTCTCCAGGATTCGCCGTTTGGAAGATGAGGCGGTCTCTCAGTCCGCTGCTCCAAAAAGCCACAAACAGCAGCGCAAATGCAGCTAGCATCTTTACCAAGGTGAGTGGGACATTGTCGACCCCAAAGAAGTAATCCAGAATGGCGATACCTGGGAACAAGATCAGCCAGGCCAGGCAGCAAAGCACGAACAACCAGGTCCAGTTTTTGCCCGCCACCTCTTCGAGCGCCCGTAGCGGTCGGTGATTGGGCTGGGTTTGCATCCGTGTGGCCGCAAGGCCGATGAAAAAGCCCAACACCGGCGGGAAGATGCCCCCACCAAACAACAACATCGCCATCGCCAGCAGCATTAACACCAGCCCGCCTCGCCGTCGCTGCGCTCCAAACACCGCCCAGGTCGCAAATATCAGAGAAAGGGCAATTGCCAGGACGCCGGTCACAAACAGGTTTGGAATGACCGTCATCGCAGGCTCGCCGCTCAAGCTGCGAAAGAAAGCCGCATCCGGCCAGGACAGAATCATTATTCCATCGGGGGCGTGGTTGCCTTGTAGAGCCTCGCCCACACCATGCTCGATGCCCGCCACCCCCATCCAGGCTCCCATTACGGCAACGAAAATACGTCTTGCCTGATACATGGTATCGAATTTGATTATTTGTTATGTGTGCATACATTGACAAACAAGAACATATGTACTATTATCAGGATATGAAATTGAGCACCTATGCCCATAAACTCGGCATCTCTTATCGTACCGCCTGGCGC
>JAEXTI010000153.1 GCA_023406965.1 Chloroflexota bacterium | reverse complement strand
CCATCCAGGCGGGGCATGAGCACATCCAGAATGAGCAGATCAGGCGGGTTGGCCGACACCTCATCCAACGCAGCCTGACCGTCTCCCACGGCAGTCACCAGGAAGCCGGCCCGCTCAAAAAATGGTTTGAGATTGGCGGTGATGGCCGGTTCGTCATCGGCCAGCAGTAGGCGAATTTGGGAATCGTTCATATTCAGGTCTCCCATGCCTTGATTATATCCCGCCCCGGCAACCGCGCTGTTACGATGCTGTTACGGATTGGTAACAGGGGGAAGCTGTAAGCTTTTAGCCATCAGCTATAAGCTTGAAACGGATTTATTACCCACTGTCCTACTACACGCCACAGTTCAAACCCCGCCCATCTCCCCGCGAACCTTGTCAAGATGTTGATAAATTTCTTTAGCCGTTATGTTACACTTAATCGCATGGACTCGCACCCAACCGCCCCCCTTCTTGAATTCGACCCCGCGCGCGAGGCAATCCTCGAGCCGCGCCTGGAGCCCCTCCAGGGCCCGCCCGTGCAGCGGGTGGTGCTGTGCTTCTTTCTCGACGTGCTGGATGCCCTGGCAGCCGAAGGTCGCCTGGAACAGGTTTACACCCTGGGCTCAGAGCGCGGCAAGAATCCTGTGTATTTGCTGCGGCAGGATGGGCAGGAAGCCCTGGTGACGCATCCCGGCGTGGGCGCGCCCCTGGCAGTGGGCTTCACCGAGGAGTTGATCGCGCTGGGCGGGCGCTACTTCATGGCCTGCGGCGGATGCGGCGTACTGCGCCATGAAATCGCCGTCGGTCACCCGGTCATCCTCACCGCAGCCGTGCGCGATGAGGGCACTTCCTATCACTATCTACCCGCCTCCCGCGAGGCGACCCCTGACCCGGCCGCCACCGCTGCCCTGGAAGCCGCCTGCCAGGAAAAAGGAATCGACTACCGCCTAGGCAAAGCCTGGACGACGGATGCTTTCTACCGTGAAACGGCCGAGCGGCGCGCCCGGCGCATGGAAGAAGGCTGCGACGTGGTGGAGATGGAAGCCTCAGCCTTCTTTGCCGTGGCTCAGTTTCGCGGGGTTAGTTTTGGCCAAATCGTTTACGGCGGCGACCTGGTGGTGCCCGAAGGCTGGGACCACCGCGGCTGGATCAGCCGCGTCGACGCGCGCCGATTGTTATTTGAACTGGCAGTTGATGCCGTATTTCGTATGGGTAAGGAGTAACGTCTATGATGAATCGCGAGCCTGCTTCTCGACCTGGGGCGGTTAACACCACTGCCCGCTTTATCGTGACTGCCGTCCTGGTCATTGTTGGCCTGGCGGTGCTATTTGCGCTGGCCCAGCCGCATGTTTACCTGTTCAAGCGCGTCGAGCCGGGTTACATCGGCGTGCGCATCCAGGGTGGGCGCATTGTTGAAATCGTGCCGCCGGGTGTCTATTCTGACATCGGCCTGTTCGTCCGGATGGAAACCTACTCCACCCAGGCCTACCAGTTCAACGTCACCGACGCCGAATTGATCACCTCGGACAACCAGCGCCTGGGCGTCACCGTTTCGGGCAGCATGTTCCGCCCCGACTTCACCAAAGCCGACCGGATTAGCGACCTGTGGGCCCGCTATCGCCAGATTTATATCAGCGACACGGCCTTGCAGGCAGTGGCCAACGACCTGAGCGCGCAGGCCATGAAGGTCTGCGTGGGTAACCGCCCCTTCCGCGACGCCATCATCGGCACCGCCCGTGACGATCTGCGCAAGTGCATCGATCAAGAACTGAGCGGGCTGGCCGATTCCTACGGCCTGGATGTGCAAAACGTGACCGTGCCGAACGTGACCATGTCGGCGGAAGTGCAGTCTCTGCTCGACTCGATCACCAAGAGCCGCCTGGAAACTGAAAAAGCCGTGCAGGATGAACTGCGCGCCGTGGCCGAAGGCGAAGCCCGCCAGGCCGAACAGGAAGCCGTCATCCGCGTCGAGCAATCCCGTATTCAGGAAGAGGCCCGCCAGAAGACCCTGTTAGCCGAGTTGACCCGCCAGCAATTGGAAGCGGAGCGCGCCGTGATTGAAGCTCAGAAGAACAACGATCTACTGGCGGCACAGCGCGACCTGGAAATCAACAAGGCCTTGGCTGCCGCGGCCTCTGAACGTGCCAACGCTGAGCTGGCCCGCGAACTGGCCCTGGCTGCCATCTATAGCGCCAACCCCAACTACTTCCAGTACCAGATGGCCCTGGTGAACGCCTCTGCGATCAAGGCAACCGACAAGCTCATCTTCACCGTGGAAGGCATGTTCCCGTCGCTGGTCTTCGGCGAGAACTTGCAACCGGTGGTGCCCGTCCAAGGAGCTACGACCCTGCCTCAGTAAAAGGAAAGCAACTTCACAATCAGAGGCGGAAGTGTCCCGGATTTTTGGTGTAGGCGCCAAAAATCCGGGGCCTTCTTCATCCTCTGAGCACTCGCAAAGGAGGTTGAATGAATAAGCAATCGTTCAACGCCGCATGGCGCTTTGCCCTGGGTGATTCCACCGACGTGTGGAAAGCCCCCGCTGAAAGTGACCTGCGCGAAGTGGATCTGCCGCACGACTGGTCGCCGGAGTTGCCGCGCAGCCCCGGCAACCCCAGCCGCGCTGCGGGCGGATTCTTTGCCAATGGCACCGGCTGGTACCTCAAAACATTCGACGCGCCGGAATCCTGGCAGAGCAAGCAGGTGTTTGTGGAGTTTGAGGGCGTTTACATGAACGCCGAGGTCTGGCTGAACGAGCACCTGCTCTGCCGTCATCCTTACGGATACACGACTTTCCAGGTGGACTTGACCCCGCACCTCAACATCGGCAAACCCAACACCCTCAAGGTGCGCGTGGACAACTCCGCCCAACTCAACAGCCGCTGGTATTCCGGCTCGGGCATCTACCGACCGGTGTGGCTGATCGTAGGCGAGCCGCTACACATAGATCACTGGGGCGTGTTCGTCACCACACCCTCGGTCAGCGCTACCTCGGCCGGCGTGCGCATTCAAACCTCCCTGGTCAACGCCAGTGGCAAGTCCCAGGATGTGACCCTGCGCACCTACGTTTACGACCCCGACGGACAGGTGGTAGGCACGCTGGAAAAGCACCTGACCATCGAGGCGGGGGCGCGCGCCGAAAACGCTCAAAACATTCACGTCCCGCAGCCGCGCCTATGGTCTCCCGAAACACCAGCCCTCTACAAGGTGGAATCCAGCCTGATGGATGGCAACAAGGTGCTGGATCAAGCCATCACCCCCTTTGGCATT
>JAEXTI010000112.1 GCA_023406965.1 Chloroflexota bacterium | reverse complement strand
TCGGCAGGAAATGTTAAATGACCACCGATCCCGCATACACGCCCCTCTACTGTTACAACCACCCCGACCGCGAAACCGGCCTGCGCTGCTCGCGCTGCGAGCGGCCCATTTGCCCCTCCTGCGCGGTACAAACTCCCACCGGTTACCGCTGCAAAGAATGTGTCAAAAAAGGCCAGAAGGTCTTTAATACTGCCCGCTGGAGCGATTATCCCCTGGCAATGATTATCGCGGCTGTCCTGGCTTTCATCGGCAGCGTCGCGGCCAGCATGTTGGGCTTCTGGACGATCTTCGTTGCCCCTGTCGCAGGTGTGATCATTGCCGAAGCGGTGCGCATGGTCATTGGCAAGCGCCGCTCCCCCACCCTGTTCAAATCCGCCGTTGGCGCGGTGATTGTGGGCTGCCTGCCGCTGATCCTCTACAACCTGGTGGCCAGCATCTTTGGACTGATCGCCGGGGCTGGGGCCGGAGGCTTCTTGAGCTTAATCTGGCTGGGCGTATACACCTTCTTCGCCACTACTACCACCTACTACCGCCTGACCGGCATCCAAATCAAACGGTGACTCGCCTATGCTGACCGATCTGCGAATTGAGAATTTTGCCATCATCCAACGCCTCGAGCTGAGTCTGCAACCCGGGCTGGCAGCCTTCACCGGCGAAACCGGTGCAGGCAAATCCATCATCCTGGATGCCATCACCGCGGTAGTGGGCGGAAAAGCCGATGCGACCTTTGTGCGCAGCGGCGCCGAGCGTGCCCTGGTAGAAGCCACCTTCCGCCTGCCGGCTGAAAGCAAACCCGCCATCCACGAGATTCTCGAGCGCGAAGATCTGCTCGACGACCCCGATTATCTGACCCTCAGCCGCGAGATCCGCAAAGAAGGGCGCAGCACGGCTCGTGTCAACGGGCGCACCACCAGCCTGAGCCTGGCCCGCGAATTGGGCAGCTACCTGGTGGATATTCACGGGCAGTCGGAGCACCTCTCGCTGCTCACCGTGCGCCAGCAC
Source organism: Chloroflexota bacterium (assembly GCA_023406965.1). The sequence continues at coordinate 13,347 of JAEXTI010000112.1, read as the reverse complement.
CTCAACCTGCTGGACCGTTACGCCGCCGCCCAGGAAGCCCAGGAAGCCTACCGTTCCGCCTACCAGCGCCTGCTGGACGTGCGCCGCGAACTGTCCGAACTGCGCCAGGCCGAGCAAGATGCCGGCCGCCGCACCGACCTGCTCGGCTACCAGTTGGATGAAATCGACTCGGCGGCACTCAAACCCGGCGAAGAAACCGAGTTGCGCCAGGAGCGCGACCGGCTGGCCAACGCCGAGAACCTGGCTACCCTGGCCCAGCAAGCCCTCAACCTGCTGGACGAGGGCGGCGTGGAAGCCCCAGCCGCCACCGACCTGTTGGGGCAAATTTCTCAGCACCTCTCGGGCGTCGAACGCATCGACGCCAGCCGCAAGACGCTGGCCGAACAGGCCCGCACCCTGGCCGAGTTGAGCACCGACCTGGCCCTGGAGCTGCGCAACTATCTCGAAAGCATCGAGTTCAACCCCCGCCGCCTCGAGCAGGCCGAAGAACGCCTGGACCTGATCCACCGCATCCAGCGCAAATACGGCGGCAGCGTAGAAAGCGCCCTGGCCTTTGCCGAGAAAGCCCGCCAGGACCTGGAAGCCATTGCCCACGCCACCGAGCGCATTGCGGAACTGGAAACCAGCGAGCAGGCCGCCCTGAAAGAAACCGCCCGCCTGGCCTCGGCCCTCTCACGCATTCGCCACAAGGCTGCGGAAAAGCTGGAAAAAGGCGTGGAAGGCGAGTTGAACGACCTGAGTATGGCCGGGGCGCGCTTCTCGGTGAATTTTGCAACCGAACCGGACCCGCGCGGCCTGCCCCTGGAAGACGGGCAGCGGGTTGCGTTTGATGCCACCGGCTTTGATCGCGTTGAATTTCTCATCGCACCCAACCCCGGTGAAGGCTTGAAACCCCTGGTGAAAATCGCATCAGGCGGCGAAACCTCGCGCCTGATGCTGGCCCTCAAAAACGTGCTCACCCAGGCCGATTTCGTGCCTACCCTGATTTTCGACGAAATTGACCAGGGCATTGGCGGGCGCGTGGGCGTGGTGGTGGGCGAGAAGCTGTGGCAGTTGGGCCGCCGCCACGAGGTGCTGTGCGTCACGCACCTGCCCCAACTGGCTGCCTTTGGCGACCAGCACTACAGCGTGCGCAAAGAAGTGCAAGATGGCCGCACCTCTACCCAGGTTTGTTTACTGAACGACAACCAACGTCTGGAAGAATTGGCACAGATGATGGGCAGCTTGAGCGAAGCCAACCGCACCGCCGCCCGTGAGACGCTTTCCGCTGCGCGCAAGCGGGCTTCCCAACTCAACCAATCCACCGGGTAGCCGCCAGATATGTCCGAACCGGTCCGCATCCTGCTCCTAGGTCCCCCCTCCATCACCTACGCCGATGCGCCGCTGAAGATGTCGCGCCGCATCCATCGCGCGCTGCTATATTATCTCGCCCTGCAACGACAACCGGTACCGCGATCCATCCTGATCAGCCTGTTGTGGGAAGATGCTTCATCCGATACCGCCGGCCGTTCCCGCCTGCGTGAGACGCTGGCTCGCATACGCAATGAACTGCCCGTCGAAGACTTGCTGGATGCCGACCGGGACGTGGTCTCACTGCGAGTTGATGGATTCGAGATTGATGCGCGTCACTTCCAGACCCTGGCCGAAGAGTCTGAGCGCTTACTGGTGCAGTTACTCCCCTCCGCGCCCCTCATGGAAAGCTTGCGCAACAAGATGACCAAAGCCGTTCATTTGTGGCGCTCACCGCACTTCATGGAAGGGGTAGACCTGCCTGAATCGGAGGGTTTGGAGACCTGGTTGCGGTCAACCCGCCAGCACATGGAGGCGCAATACTTGCGCCTGCTGGAACGGTTGGCTGAAAACGACACCGTTCTGGGCAACTTCTCCGCGGCCTCCGATTGGCTAAAAAAGGCTCTAGAATGCGACCCTTACAACGATGCGCTGCATGCCCGCCTGATTGGCCTACTGGAGCGACAAAACCGCTGGAGCGAAGCACTCAGCCACATCCAACACATCGAAAGATTCTCCGAAGATGGGATGTTCGAGCTAACACCGGCGCTCGAGGATCTGGCCCTGCACGTGAGAGAACGCGCAGCGCTGGCTCCGGACAACCCCGACACGCGCTGGCCGGGGCGCCACTCTGTGCGCGTGCCCATGACCGGCCGGGCCGTTGAACTGAAGCAAGCGCAGACCGCCTGGCAGCGCAGCGCCCCGCTGTTGATCTTTGGCGAGGCCGGCAGCGGCAAGACTCGCTTGATTCAAGAACTGATCCCCACACTGGATCCCGCCCCGCGTCTCCTGGTTGCCGCTTCGCGCCCCCTCGAAGGCCAGTTGCCCTTCCAGCCGCTCATGGATATGCTCCGCCGAGATGTCACCGCAGCCGAGTGGCGAGAATTATCGCGCAGTCACCAGTCGGCGCTGGCGCTCATGCTCCCCGAACTGGCTCAATCTCTGAGCGTGCAGCTTCCCACCTCGCCGGTGGCATTATCGCGCCCGCTCCTCTTCGACGCATTGCACCAGCTCCTGCTCCTCATGCGCAAACAGCAGCGGCTGTTAATTGTTTTAGACGATGCTCAGTGGTGTGACAAAACCACCCTCGAGGCGCTGACTTACTTGATGCAGCGGCGATTCTTTGGCCCTCAAGCCACCCTCATCCTTGCCGCGCGAATCGAAGAACCCAACCCAGAGATCAGCGCTTTCACTTCCTATCTTCCCCAATCCCCAGCCCCTGTCCAAATTCATCTCAATCGGCTCGATTCGGACGCAATCATTGAAGTTGTTCGCTACGTTCTGGGATTCAGCCCGTCTCCAAACCTTACGCAGCGATTAAGCCAGGAAACGGGCGGAAATCCCTTCTTCCTGCTTGAAACACTGCGCACGCTTCTGGAATACAACATGCGCGCCGAACAAATTGAAGCCGCCGAGCATTTGCCTATTGCCGGGAGCATCCAGGCGCTGCTCCGCGAGCGAACCCACCTGCTTTCAGACAATGCCCGCCAGGTGTTGCATCTGGCGGCGGTCATCGGCAGTCAGATGTCTCTGGCGCTCTTGCAAAGCACAGCCAACGGCTCGCTCGAGCAACTTGTAGATGCCGTCGAAGAGCTAGAACGCGCCCATCTACTGGAAGCAGACCCACAAATTCCGCCCAATGGGGGCTACAGCTTTATTCACGAGAAAATCCGCGAACTGGTGCTGATGGAATTGGGCCTGGCCCGGCGGCAGATGTCCCATTTGCGGGTCGCCCAGGTGCTAGAAGCGCAGCCCAATGTTCCGGCGGCAGTTTTGGCCGATCATTTCGAGCAAGCCGGCGAGGCGCAAAAAGCCTTCCATTACTGGTTCCAGGCTGCCCAACATGCTCGCCAGTTATATTCCAACGCAGAAGCAAACGCGGCTTACCAGCGCGGCGAGCAAGTCATTGATAAATATTCGACCGCCATCTCGGATGAGGACATCTACCCTATGTACATGTTGTGGGGCAGTTTGGCCTTTGACATGGCGAACGCTTCTCTGGCTGCCCGCATCTTTGACAATCTCATGAAAACCGGTCTAGCGCGGGGCAGCAAGCTGCTCATCGCCGCCGCTCACCTGGGATACACCACCGTCAACGATTTACTCGACCAGGCCGAGGAAGGTATGCGCCACCTGGATGAAGCCACGGTATTCCTGGGCGAGTTAAACCGTCCAGAAATGGATGCGCTGTGGGCCTACCGCCTGGGAGGTTTCTTGATCATTGCGAACCGCTACGCGGAAGCCGTTGAGAAGATGCAACGCGCCCGCGAGATCATGGTAGCGCAACCGTTCCCCTACAGTGACACTCTGTTATCCAACCTGGATTACCGCCTGGCGGCAGCCCTCATTTTTTCCGGTCGCCCTCTGGAAGCCGTATCACTGGTTGAAGCGCTTTTCGAGCGTAGCCGTGCCCTTCTTGATCAACCCAATATGGCTCGCGCCCTGGTGGTTCTCAGTTATGCCAACCACCTCATTGGCGCAGACCAGGTTGCCCTGATCCAATCTATCGACGGAATGAAAATCGGCGAGCCCCTCCGCAACGCACGCATAACCAGCACCTTCCTGGTTAACCAGGCCCAGGTAGAACACTCTCTGGGCTTGATGGATGATGCTCAGGCTCACGCTCAACTGGCCTTAGAAATTGCCCAGAAATCCGACCTGTCTCGCATTGCCTGTCAGGCATATCGCATTCTGGGTGATATTCAGGCAACCTTAGAAAACCCTGAAGCAGCCCTTCAGCTTTATTCAACCGGATTGACCATCGCCCAACCCGGATACCAAACTGCCGAAATTGCCCCGCGAATTGCAAGCATCCTGGCTGCAAAAGGCCGTTTTCAAGAAGCAGAGGCTGTTATACAAGAGGCCACAGACTTCATTGAGTTCTCCGGCATGCGTCTTTTTCGATCCTCTTTCGTGACAGGCAAAGTTCACCTTTTATACTTTCGCGGCAACGACGAAGCCGCGATCCGGCTGGCGGAAGAAAATGCGACGCAAGCTACCGGCGCCGGTCTGATACCCATTCGTGGGATTTCTTACTGGCAGATCGCTCGCAGCGTACTACGCTCTGGTCGCGCCGACGAAGCACGTCAAAAAGCCCTGGCTGCCGCTCAAATCTACCGCGAATTGCAAAACCCCTGGATGGAATTACGGGCCTGGAAGATCGTTGTCGAAGCAGAAAAGCAAACGGGTCACGCAGCAGAATCTGCTCTGGCTCGTATCCAGGAATTATTCGATCAAATTGCCTGCCACGTCCGCTCGCCGATTTTGCAGCCGTTATTCGAGCAGGTTTGCAAGAATTTCATACCTTAAGTTGCCAAATGTTTGTAAGTGGCAACGATTTGTCAACGCTCACAATTTATACTGGTTTTAGAATATAAAATATGGGCGCAAGCGACAGGGGTCTTGCGCAATACATTAGAAGGCCGATCGTGTTTGGGGGACTTACGCGATGGGCTTTCTAATTTATTGCGCAAAGACTCAGCCGGAGATGGAAGAGGCTCTAATTTAAGGTATTTGCGGGGTGCTATGCACCCCGCAAATACCTTAAATTCGGGTGCTTTCTTTACCCCTTGAATATTTCCTAGATTTTAATCAACTGCCAATTTTGCCACCGTGACGCCGTCACCGCCCTCCCGTTCCTCGCCGGATTGGAAGGTTTTGATATGCGGCGAAGCATGCAGCGCTTCACGAATCACCTGGCGCAGCTTGCCTGTGCCCTTGCCGTGGATAATGCGCACAAACGGCAGCCCGGCCAGGTAAGCCGATTCGAGATAGCGCTCCAAGGCTTCCAGCCCTTCTTCTGCCCGCTGCCCGCGCAGATCGATCTCCATTCCAGGCGAAGGATAGAACGGCTCAGCGGCGGCCGGCGCAGAAGAATTTTTACTGGAGGCAGACGCGTTAGAAAGCGTGGTGCGTCCGGCAACAGGCTGCTTCACTTCTTCCGCTGTCTCTTCCCCGCGGCGCTGCAGGTCGCCCAGCCGGGCGCGCACACGCAAATTGCCCACCTGCACTTCCACGTCGCTCTCGCCCAGCGCGGTGATCACGCCTTCCATCTTGATGGAACGCACGCGCACCTTCTCGCCCAAGCGCAGCGGGCGCTTTTCCACCTCCGGTTCCTCGCGCCGCTGCACGGCCTTTTGGGCCGTCTGGGCAATCTGCTCCACCTGCTCCTGCACCGGGCGCAGCGCTTCCAGGGGTTGCCGCGCGCGGGCCAGCGCCCGCCGCACCTCTTCCATTTCCCGCCGCAGACCGTCGGCTTCCTCTTCTGCTTCGGCGCGGGCCCTTTCCAACAACGCGCGGCGCTCATCCTCGATCTTTTCCAGGCGGACAGTTAAATCGGCCTTCAATTTTTTCGCGTCGCTTTGGGCGTTTTCGGCTTCCTGGCGCGCTTTGCGGGTCAGGTCGCGCTGCCGGTGAATTTCGTTCAACAAATCCTCGGCGCGCAGTTCATCCGGGTTGATTTCGGAGCGCGCATCTTCGATGATTTTCTTGGGCAGGCCCAGACGCTCGGCAATGGCCAGCGCGTTGGAACGTCCCGGCAGGCCAATGGTTAGATGGTAGGTGGGGCGCAGCGTGCGCAGGTCGAACTCCATGCTGGCGTTGACAATTCCCGCTGTGTTGTGGGCATACACCTTCAACTCGGGGTAGTGCGTCGCGACCATGTGCGGAATGCGCCGCTCGACCAGATCCGCCAGAATGGCCCGCGCCAGGGCGGCTCCTTCCTGCGGATCGGTGCCCGCGCCCAGTTCGTCAAAGAGCACCAGCGTGTGCTCATCAGCTCGCCGCAGCACCCGAACGATGTTCTTGATGTGTCCCGAGAAGGTCGACAACGATTGCTCAATCGACTGCTCGTCGCCAATGTCGGCGTAGATATTCTGGAAAATGCTCAATTCCGAACCCGATTGAGCCGGAATGTGCAGTCCCGATTGCGCCATCAACACCATCAGGCCAACCGTCTTAAGCGTCACTGTCTTTCCGCCGGTGTTGGGGCCGGTGATCACCACCCCAAAAGTGGTGTCGTCCAGTTCCACATCGATGGCCACCACGCTGTTGGGGTCCAGCAGCGGGTGCCGCGCGCGCATCAGGCGAATCGTGCTGCCGGGGTGTTGAACGCCCGCAGGAACAGAATGATACTTGCTCATGATCGGCGCGTTGGCGCGCAAGTCGTCGGCATACTTGGCGCAGCTCAACGCCATGTCAAAACGCGCCAGGGCCTGTACCAACAGGTTGATGCGCTCGTAATTATTCCCTACCAGGTCCGAAAGTTCGGCCAAAATACGCCGCTCTTCGTCCCGCTCGGCCAGTTGCGCGGCATGCCACTCGTTGTTGAGATCCACAATCACCAACGGCTCGACAAACAGCGTGGCTCCCGAAGAGGACTGGTCGTGGACAATGGAGCGCACCCGACCCTTGAACTCGGCCCGCAGCGGGATCACGTACCGGCCGCTGCGCTGAGTAATGAGCGCTTCCTGCAGCATGGGTACCACGTTGGGGTCGGCCACCATCTTTTGCAAGCGTGACATCAAGCGGTCGTAGGAAATCTTCATCTCGCGGCGGACGCGGGCCAGCTTGTCGGAGGCCTGGTCCATAATTTCACCGCGCTCCGAAATGGCCCGCGAAATCGCGTCGATCACCCCCACCGGGGGCGGAAAAGCCTCGGCAATCTCGGCCAGCGCAGGGAACTGGGCTCCCGAGCGCTCAAAGTAACGCGCCAAATTTCGTGCCGAGGTCAGCGTATCCTTGACCGCCATCAGCTCCGCAGGTTCCAATGTACCCCGCCGGGCGGCTCGTTCGGCCAACTGGCGCACGTCGGTAGCTCCCCCCACGGTCACATCCACGTTCAGATCCAGCAGCAGGCGCGCTTCACTGGTAACTTGCTGCCGCTTGAGGGCTTCTTCTAGGGTTTCGGCCGGGCGCAAGGCGCGCGCCAACTCAGCCGAGGCGCTGAAGGCGGCATAATTCGCCAGCCGTTCCAGCACCTTGGGAAATTCCAGGGTACCTAAAGTCTTCTCGTCCATATTCATCCCACATCATCGGCTGTCGGCGCAGCCGCGCAATTCGGTCCAAAAAACACAACAGGCAGACCCGATTGCGCTCGCGCAAAGGTCCGCCATATCGATACGTGAGGGCGCCGGCTCGCCCTGTCTTTGACATCCGAGCCTCCAACCCGACCCGGCGCCGCCAACAAATAGATTATACCGGATTCAAAAGAGAAACGGGAAGAGAATTTTGGGGCTCATTGGGCGTTGGCGTAGAAAGGCACGAGTTCGGAATTTTTTCGACTTCTGAGTAGCACCTTTTTTCAAATAGTATATAATCATGGATGAAGTCGATTGGAAACTCCGTTTTACCACCACTATTCATTCAGGGAGAATTATCATGCCACTACCCAGCCGAATGCCCAATTACGACGTGCGCAACGACGGAATGGGCCCTTATGCCATTTTTTACTGCGAGATCTGCGGGCGCGAATACCGCACCCAGCCGGATGTGAAGGGCGCCGTGGTGCAGGACATTGGCCGCCAGGCTGCTGGAAAATTGCTGCGCAAGGTGCCCCTGTTTGGCGGCGAACTGGCTCGCAGCGTGACCGGCGAGGATCCGCGCTACATCACCACCCTGACTGCCGAGCAGCTCAATTCGCACTGGGGCCAGGTCAAGGACCGCTTCCGCGAATGCCCCACGTGCAGCCGCATCTGCTGCCTGACCGATTTCGACACCCAGACCGATTTTTGCAACGACGACACCCCTCGCACCAACGAGATTTCCGAGGCGCGCGGCGAGCAGGCCGGGGCCGCTCTCAAGGGACTGGCCAGCGCCTTTGGGTTAGGAGATGCCTTCAAACAGGTAGGCGATTCGGTCAAGCAGGTAGGCCAGGCTGCCCAGCAGGCCGCTACTCAAATGGCGCGCTGCCCCAATGACGGCACATTAGCCGCCGCGGGTACCAAGTTTTGCCCGGAATGCGGCACGCAGATGGTCCAGCCTGTGGCTGCCACCTGCCCGAGTTGTGGCACCGACACCAAGGGCGCCAAATTCTGCCCTAACTGCGGGACGAAGATCGAGACGAAGCCCGCTGGAGTGTGTTCAAGCTGCGGCGCGCAGACCAACGGAGCCAAATTCTGTCCTGAATGCGGCGCCAAGCAGGGCTAAGCACAAAGCGCAAAGCTCGCACTGAGCGCCAGAAAGCCACCGCCGCCATGCCGTGCGCCAGCACAGCAAACAAGGGCGGCGTCTGGAACGTATAATACGTCCAACATTCGCGGGTAGTGCCCCAGTACTCCAAAAAGTACCCCAGGGCGCTGCCCGCGACGAATTGCAGCAGCATGACTCGCCGGTCTACCGGCGTTAAGATGATGAACGCGCACAACCCGATCGCCATCCAGGTTAGCGAGAGGTTGCGAGTGGGCCAAATAAAAACCATCATCAACACAGCAAAGATTCCAAAAATCCCCCAATACAGCCCATCCATCCAGCGCTGAGGAATGACCTCCGCCCGCTTTGCCAACATGCGGTACAACCGGTCGATAGCCAGGCTGGCAATCGGCCAGGCCGGGATGATCCACAGCGGCGGGCGTTCGTTGGTGTAGTAGGTCCACAGCAAGGTCTGCGTGCCCCAGGCCTCAATCACCAACCCGCCCACCAGACCCACCACCACGATGGGCAGGTCCAGGCGCACATCCGCCCCCGCCATGAGCAGCAGCGACATGGCCGCAAAGATGCCCAACAGCAGCCAATCCACCTGCATCCACCAGGGAAAGGCTGGGTTGTAGGTGGCCAGGTATTCCGTGACCAGCGGCCACCACACATAGGCGATCACGCCCAGCAGCAAGATGAAACCGCTCATCAACACATAGCTGGTGCGGTTCCATCCCATGCGGCGAGCGAAGGATGAGGAGTTCTCAGGCGATTCCATGCCCTTGATTTTAGCATATCCGTTCTTGACTTTATGCAAAGACAACCTAAAATCAAAACATGTCACTTCCCCTTCTCCATCGCCGTGTCCTCCAGATCGGGGCATTGTGCTTGGCAGTTCTATCATTGCAACCCGCGTCCTCGCCATCGGTGAGCACTCGCATCCTCGCTTTACCGGCAGAAACCCTTCCCCCGTTGTACACTTTCGCCATCACCGCCGACATGCGCAACTTCGCCGGCGAAGGGCTGTATGACTCAGCGTTGTACTACCGCGGAGCCTTGCAAGCTCTGCAAGCTGCCGGCGGCGCGGATTTCATGATTGTGCCCGGCGACCTGGACCCAACCACCGGCGTAAATTGGACCATCGACCAAACGCTGGGCGCGGATTTCCTTTGGTATCCGGTCATTGGGAACCACGAGCTGCCCGGACAGGGCAGTGAAACAGCTTTGGGCGCCAACCTGGTCTGGCTGCAAGCCTATCCCCTTGGAGCAGTGAATCCCGGCCCAGCTCCCTGTCCTACGACTACGTACTCGTTCGATCGACCTCCGGCCCATTTCATCGTCTTGAACGTGTACTGCGACTCCGCCGGCCCGGCTGTCACCGATGGTGACATCACCGATGTTCTGCAGGATTGGCTGGCTCTGGACCTGGCAACCACAAACCAGGCCTATATCTTTGTCATTGGCCACGAGCCTGCTTTCCCGCAGCCAGACATCGACAACGGCTTCATCAACCACCTGGGCAACAGCCTGGATCAATATCCCGCTCACCGCGACCGGTTTTGGAGTTTGCTGCGCGCGCAAGGTGTCACGGCCTATTTAACCGGGCACACGCACACATTCAGCGCGGTTTCTATTCAAGGCGTCTGGCAAATTGACGCCGGGCATGCCCGAGGTTTGGGCGATTTACGCGCAGCGAGCACCTTTTTACGGGTAAAAATATATCCAGAATGGGTCATTCTGGAAACCTACCGGGCAAATGTACTCCAAGAATACTACCATCGTCAAAGCATCCTGCTCACCGGCCCGTCCCAAGCCTACCTGCCCTTGCTCCGGCGCTGAAACTCCAATTCGGGTCTCTTCTTCGCTAATACAACCCCAGGGTCACGTCCAGGCGGTGGGCTAACTGCTCCAGGTTGTTGGTCACGCAAGCATCAATCTCCTGCCCGGCAATGATCTCCTGAAAAGTCTTCGTCAGGGTAGCGTTCATACGGCTTTCAAGTAGCCCCGCAGATTTGACCACCGAGAATGGTCGGCCCGTCGAGAGTGCCAGAGCAAAGACCCGAAAGCGCCGGTCGGTGGAGAAGGGTGGCTCGACCAGCACGTCTTTGCGCACCGGCAGGTAGCCCGTACGCTGGCAATATTCGCGTTGGGCTTGCGCGCTGAGCAAAAAGCGCACCACTTCCACCGCCTCGTGCTCGTGGTGACAATGTTTCCAGATGATGAGACTGGACCCGCCCACAAAAGAAGGGCCAGGCGGCAGGGCGATTCCGATGTTTGCGTGTTGGTCGGGCGGAACCAACTGATAGATGCGCGTGCCCAGGAAGGGACTGCCCATGGTCACGGCGGCCTGGCGTGAAGCAAAAAGATTGGCGCTGGTCTCGTCATCATGCAATTCGCCTTGGGGCAAGAAGCGATACAGCCGGAAGAAACGCTTCATACCATCCAACGCCCGCGGTTCGGTGAACAATGTCCGGCGCCCGCCCGGGTCAATGAACTCACCGCCGTTGCTCCACACCCACGTGACCGCTACCTGCAAAACCGCCACGCCAATCTTGGTCGGGATGGTCCACGGCGAAGCGATGCCGCTGCTTTGCAGGCGCTCCAATGTTTCCTCCATCACTTCAGGGCTGAGGAACGCCCGATCTTCATCCACCCCGGCCTTTTTAAGCATGTCGCGCCAATAAAACACAGCCCGCGAATCGGCCAGCCAGGGCAATCCCACCACCTGGCTGCTGCTCACCCGGTAAGCACTCTGCCAGGCTACCGGCGCAAAGATGTTTTGCCCGCCAATGTAGGACAGCTCGCGGTCTGAGAAAGGCCGCACCACATTCATCGCCGCCAGTGCACTAACCGTGGAGGACCCAATCTGCGAGATTTCTGCGCCCTGGCGCTGCACGGTCATGTTGGTCAGCCAGGTCCATTCCTGACCCCACAACACCGGGTCAATCCGAATGCCAGGCTGAACTGGTTTGATCAGGTTCAGCAGTTCATCCGTAGGTTGCTCTCGGTTCACAAACACAGAGAAAACGATCTCAGGCATAAAAAAATTGTAGCACAAAATAAATCGGCGGCGCGCAAATTTGCACCCGATGCCAGGTAAACGCATCATGTTTTTTTCAAAACCTCGTATCTACTCACCGAATTTGGGTATTTTCTCTGTGTAGCGGCGGGTCTTTAATGCGGGCCAATCGGGGATGTCTGGAATGTGTCCTGGCGGGCAAGGGTCGTTTGCCCACCCGGCAGACCCGCCGGGCTGTGCAAATCAAGCAAGTCTTGCGCAAGCATTGCCCCCTGTGCCCGTTCATAAACGGACACGGGGGTTGACGAATCACCTAAACTCGTTTCCTTTCCCCCGTGTCCCTACGCTGAGGATACATCAATCTCAAGCCCGTACAGGCATTATAATACTCTCAATAATTCATCTTCCCACTCCCCGAGGTACCCCAATGATCAAGATCGCGGAAGTGCTTTCACCCCATCCCAGCCCGCTGTGGAAAATGGTCAAGCAGTGCGGCATCGAGTACGTCGTCGGCGGCATGGATATGCGCCGGGGCTTCAACGTGCCCAAGGATGAACTGCCCTGGAGTTACATGTCCCTCCTGCGCATCAAAACCGCCTACGAGGATGCCGGCTTCAAGTTCGCCGTGCTCGAATCGCGCCCGCCGATGAACAAGATCAAACTGGGGCTTCCCGGCAAGGATGAAGAGATCGAATGGGTCATCACCCTCATCCGCAACCTGGGTAAGCTGGGCGTGCCCGTGTGGTGCTACGAGTGGATGCCGGTGATGAATTGGATGCGCACCTCCACCACGGCCCCCGCGCGCGGCGGCGCCTTGGCCACCGCTTACGACCACGAGTTGATGAAAAACGCCCCGCTCACCGAGTACGGCGAGGTAGGCGAGGACGTGTTGTGGACCAACCTCGAATCTTTTCTCAAGATTGTGGTGCCCGAGGCCGAACAGGCCGGTGTGCAGTTGGCCATGCACCCCGACGACCCGCCCCTCTCCCCCATCCGCGGGCTGGCGCGCATTATGTGCAGCATTGACAACTACCAACGCTTGCTGGACCTCTACCCCAGCCCGGTCAACGGCATTGCCTTCTGCCAGGGCAACTTCACCCTAATGACCGACGACCTGCCCGGCGTCATCCGCCACTTTGGCAAGCAAGGCAAAATCTTATTCGCCCACTTCCGCGATGTGCGCGGCACGCCGGAGAAGTTCGTCGAGACCTTCCATGATGAAGGCAAAACCGACATGCTGGCTGCCATGCGCGCCTATAAAGACATCGGCTTCGAGGGCGTCCTGCGACCCGACCATGTTCCTACCATGGAAGGCGACAGCAACGACAACCCCTCCTACTCATCGGTGGGCCGCCTGTTCGCCATTGGCTACATCAAAGGCCTGCGCGAAGCCGTCTACGAGCAAAAGGAAGAAAGCTAACTCAGCAACCCTTTTTGCGCTGCCACGGCGATGGCCGCGGCGCGCGAATCGACGCCCAGCTTATTGTAGATTCCCGCCAGGTGCGCCTTGACGGTGCGCTCGGTGATTCCCAGACGGAAGGCAATTTCCTTGCTGCGCTCGCCCTGCGCCACGGCTCGCAGCACCTCCATCTCGCGCTCGGTCAGGTCCAGCCCGCCGGAAGCGGCGGGCACAGGAGTCGCCAGCAAGCGCGCCAGCACCTCTGGCTTGAGCAAGGTTTCTCCCCGCC
>JAEXTI010000104.1 GCA_023406965.1 Chloroflexota bacterium | reverse complement strand
ACGAGGACCAAATCGAACCAGGTGAAGGACAGGTGGATGACCGCCTGCCAACCGGCCCCAACCTGCAGCGCTTTAGCAAATACGCCGGATAAGGTGCCGGTAAGAAAGTAGATCAAACCGCCAATGATCAAGCTGCCGGAAGAAAGGAACAGGAAGCTCAACGAGCCGCCCATAGCAGCGATGGGCAGCCCCAGAGCCGGGCCCATGAACGGTGCCAGCAATACCGCCAGCAGAGCCAGCGCGGGCGAATCAAAAATCATCGCGACGCCAAAAGCCAGCCCCGAAAGCAGGGCAGAGATGTAAAAATCTGCCCCAGGAATCACCCGGCGACCCAGCTCATCCAGCAGTTGGGCGCGGCCTTCTGCTCCCTTGCCCATCATGTGCCGCCGCTGCTGCCTGCGACGTGCCGGCGGCAGGGGCTCTTCGTTTTCAAAAATAGGTTCGCTGGTAGGCAAATTCATTTGCGAAGCGTCGCCACCAATCTTAAAGGTTTTTCCAACAGTTCCAGGGCCGTGAGGATATCGGGACACACCACATCGGCAGCGGTGAGTGCCGAGACCGCTGTGCCTTCTTTGGAGAACAGGCAAATCCCCAACGCCGCTGCTTTCAGCATCTCAGCGTCATTGGCGCCCTGGCCGACCGCCACCGTTCTTTCCGGGTTGAGTTGCATCACCAATGCCGCCTTCTGCTCCGCCTCTTGCCCCGCAGTCAGGCGAACCGAGTTCAGGCCCAACTGCCGGTCGATCACATCCTGCCGACCGTGCGTATCGGCAGTCACCAGGTGCACCTCCAGGCGGTCGCGTAAACGGTTCAAGGTCTGGCTCACGCCGTCAATCAATTGACCGTCCAGCGCAAGCGTTCCGTTCACGTCACAAACCAGGTGCTCCAGGCGGATCACCCCCCTCCCGGGAATCGTCAACTCAATCATGGTATTTATTATACTCGACTTCTTCAACTGCCTCTATTTTGGCTCTCTGAGAGTTGCCGTGGTAGGTACCGCCTGGATGGTTGATCCTTCAATGTGGGATCTCCCCAGGCAATTTCATAAGAACCCATTTTGTCTCCTGTCCAGTAGTAAGGTAAAATAGGCCCATGCTTCGCACAAAACAAATCTTCTCTTTGCTAATCCTGGGCGCGCTGCTGCTTGGCGCCTGCAATAGTCCGCTCGCGCCTCAAGCCACTGCCACGCCCAGCCCCACCGAGACGCCTGCCGTCCCTCCGACCCCTACCCTCCCGCCCACCGAAACCCCTTTGCCCCCGCGCCTGTTGTTCTCTCCGGGAAGCAGCGCCGGGCAGTCTCTGCTTGAAAGCGCCCGCCCACTGGTTTCTTCTGCGGCGCAATCCGCCGGCTTCCAGCTCGAAGAACGCGAATCCATCCAATCCGCAGATCTGACCAGCGAGGTGCGGGCAGTCGTTTTACTCTCTGCTCCTGCGGATTTACCTGGGCTGTTGAGCGCCGCACCCGGAGCGCAGTTTGTGGTTGTTTCGGGCAGTGACTTGCCCGCCGCGGGCAATTTGACCGTCTTGCGCGTTCAACCCACCCACCAGGCCTTCATCGCCGGTTTGATTTCCGTGCTGCTCTCCACCGACTGGCGCGCAGCGGGCCTGATTCCCGCCGAAACCCCCGTGGTCCAGCAAGCTTTCCAAAACGGAGGTCGCTACTTCTGCGGCACCTGTTATCCTGGTTGGCCGCTGGCCCTCTATTACCCCATCGTTGCCCCTGCCGCCCCGGTAGATGCCGCCGGTTGGAGCGCTTCGGCCGCCGACCTCTTCGACAACGGCAAAGCCGAGGTGTTTTTCCTATCCCCAGAATCTTCCACCAATGAAGTGATCACCTACCTGACCGGGCTGGTTCAATTTACGGAAATCGTTAAAATCGTTGGCGTCGGCGACCCCATCCCGGGCATGGAAAGCCAGTGGGCTGCCTCGGTGCGCTTTGATGTGCCAACCGCCCTCGAGACTATCCTGCCGGGCGTGCTGGCGGGCCAATCTGCGGGCACGGTCAACGTCCCCGTCAGCGTGACGGATGTGAACCCTGCCTTGCTCAGCCCGGCTCGTCAAGATCTGGTCAACGCTGCGCTGGCAGAATTAGCCACTGGAAACGTGCTCCCCGAAAGCGTCCCTTAATTTTTTAACTGCTCCGCGCTCCCCTGCGGCGCAGTTGCTTTTCCTGCGCCATGCGGTCCGAGGCGATGCGCTGCACATCCACCAGGAAAGTGCCTTTTTCCGCTGTGGCAGACCCAACCGACAGCGTCAGGCGCGCACCCTGGTAGAAATTGTTATTCATCTCCAATAACTTGCGAATCCGTTGCACAGCGGAATCAATGGCAGTGGCATCCGTCTCCGGAAGGATGATGGCAAATTCAGCGCTACCCAGGCGCGCCACCACATCCTCGCCGCGGAAGCTGGCTTTGAGAACCTCGCTGGCTCGCCGCAGGAGATTGTCTCCGGCTTCGTGGCCTTGTGTCTCGTTGACCTCCTTCAGCCCATCCACTTCCGCCACCACAATGCTTACCGGGAAACGCCGGCTGACTTGCAAGCGCCCGCGCTCTTCCTCGAAGTAGGTGCGGTTGAATAACCCCGTCAGAGCATCATGCGTCCCCAGATATTGCAGGTATTCCTCGGCTCGCTTGCGCGCGGTGATATCGTTGACCGCAACCAGCACCCTGGCAAAGTCTTTTTCGTAGCCGGGCATCACTGTCCAGCGCAGGCTAATGTAGATCGGTTCTCCCCGCA
>JAEXTI010000531.1 GCA_023406965.1 Chloroflexota bacterium | reverse complement strand
AAGCCATATTGACTTCGCCCAGGTCTTCCACCAGATCGGAATTGACCCGGGTCAGGTCGTCATCCTGTCGGATGTAGTAGCGGCGCGTGCCGGTCCAGTTGCCGTCGCCGGAGAAGCCGCCGCCGTAGCGGTCGATTTGAGCGACGATTTGGACTTTGTCGGTCGAGCCGATTTGTTCGGCTTCATTGAGATCGACATAAATATCTTTTTCCAGAACTTTGTCATCTGCGTCCTGGTACAGCAGGATGGTCCAGGTATCGCCGCTGCCGGAGGATGGGGAAGCAGAGGTTGGTCGACGGGTGGCGGTGGGGCGGGGTGTGGCAGCAACGGCGGTAGGTTCCTCATAGGCCCCAAAGGGTTGTCCGCTTCCATCGGATCCGGTCATGCTGACCAAGTCGCCCAATGAATTGCCAAACACCAGGAAGACGATGATTAAGCATAGGACGATGGCGATGAGCATGCCGCAGCCCAATTTGGAGGTGGGCAGCTTGCCCAGCAAGTTGCCTCCGCCGCCTAGCGGCGAGCCATAGCCTCCACCGCCGGCGCTGGACCCACCCGAGCCGTAACCGGAACCGCCGGAGCCGCCAGAGCCGAATCCACCCGACCCCGAACTGGGGCGGGGCTGGTTGGTCTCGCGGCGCGGGGCATCCGCCCTTGGGCGGGCGGCGCCGGGGGTGGTACTGCCCGGCCGGCGGCGTTCTCCGGTGACGGTGTTTTTCTTGCCGGAGTTACCGACAGATAAGACAAGTGTTGAATTCATGAGTACCCCTTTCCACGCATGGCCGATGAATCAGACATTGGGCTTTCTTAGATTATACGCCAATCTATCCGAGGGCGTTCACTTCTACAAATATATACCGCGCTGCGGCATTCCCCAACGTGACCACCTGCGCGGCTACCTCAATGGCGATTGTCTGGTTGAAGGGCAGAATTTCTGTTACCACGGCCTTTGTTCCCGGAGTGATACCTTTTGTTTCCAGGTACGAGAGCAGCGGGGCGTTTTCTTCGGCCAGTTCGTGGATACGGCGGATGATCACCGTTTTGCCAACAGCAATTTCGGTGAGAGGAATCCAGGCGGCGACGGCCTCCTCACAGCCGGGCAGGGGATTGCCGTGCGGGCAGGTTTTGGGGTGGCCGAGCTGCTCCATTAAAGCAGTCTCGGTCATGGCAGAAATGGCGTGCTCCAGTTGGTGAGCTTCGCTATGCAGTTTTGCCCACGGCAGAGTCTTGATCATCATCCATTCGGTGAGCATGTGGCGGCGCATGACCACGCGGGCCTCTGCCCAGCCGGTTTCGGTCAGGTGCGTGCCATCTTTATCCATGATCAGCAAGCCATCGCGAGTCATGCGCTTGAGGGTGTTCGTCACGGTGGGCGGGGTGACGCCAAGCAACTCAGCAAGACGCGTGCCGACGATGGGCTCCTGGTCGCGTTCCATCACGTAGATGAGAGACAAGTAATCCTGGATGGTGGCACTCAGGGTCGATTTTTCGGCCGCGTCAATTTTCGTGACATTTGTCATGATTAATCTCGCTGTTTTCAATATACTAATCCTAAATATTAGCATATAATAATATTCTGTTGGCTATGTTTGAATTATAACATCGTAACTATTCAACAAGAGGTAGAAGAGACCTGGTTTTGGGATCTTTCCGTGTTAATTCGCACTCCATAAATCCCTGCAATTTGCGAAAACTACCACAGCAAATCCCAAAGAGTCAGGATTTTTCTTCACCCCATGAGTAGTTTGGCAATGTCACTTTAAAATCCCTGGATTGTGGCCCCACCCCCGCCCCTCCCCGCTGCCAGCACCTCGAATAATTCAGCCCGTGTGCGGGGAGGGGAGAAGATTTCGCAAAAGTGAGGGGCTTTCAGCCCCTCACTTTTGCAGAATTCTTTCCCTCCCCCGGCAAAGTACCTGAGCTATCGAGAATCTTGGCTGCCGGGGGAGGGTAGGGTGGGGGTGACACCCGGGTTCGAAGGTTACGACAGTTTCAAGTGACATTGTCAAGATAGTCACGTAGTATTGTGGGAGAATATTATGCCTCAATCAACAACTCGGATAACACTTTCTGAAATGCCTGCCGGGGCGGATGCCACGATCCTGGCTTTTGAGGATGGGCGGGCGGTTAATAATCGGTTGGCTTCGTTGGGGTTTACCCCCGGCGTGCGGGTGAATATGACTCAAAATTATGGGCGCGGGCCGTTGATTGTAACCGTGCGCGGTACGCGCGTGGCTTTGGGACGCGGCGAGGCGGCCAAGATCATTGTCGAATGGGGGAACCATGAGTGATTGTCACGATACACCCACACGGACTGCATCTCGCCTGACCTTTGTGGATCCAGAGACTCCCTTGATTGCCCTGGCCGGGCAGCCCAATATGGGTAAGTCTACGCTGTTCAACCTGCTCACCGGGTTGAACCAACACGTGGGTAATTGGCCGGGCAAGACGGTGGAGCGCCGCGACGGTCACTTTGATTTTTCTGGGCGCAGCTTCCGGCTGGTGGATCTTCCCGGCACCTACAGCCTGACCGCAAACTCGCCCGAAGAGGTCATTGCCCGCGAGTACATCTTGCGCGAGAAACCTTCGGTGGTGGTGGCTGTGGTCAGCGCGGCTAACCTGGAACGCAGCCTGTACCTGGTGGCCGAATTGGCTGCCCTGGATGCGCCGTTGGTTGTGGCTCTCAACATGATGGATGTGGCTGCTCAAGAGGGTATTCAGGTGGATGCGCATGTGCTGGAAGCCGCGCTGGGCTTACCGGTGGTACCGATGACCGCATCAAAAGCGGCGGGCGTACGCGAACTGTTGGGGGTGGTGGAAGATGTGCTGGCGGGAAAATGGGCGGCGGAGCCGCGCCTGCCCGAAGTGCGACAGGACCACCTCGAAGTACTGGAAAGCATCGAGCGCCTGATCTCCGGGTATGTGCCTGAACCGTACCCCCAGGGATGGGCTGCGTTGAAACTGCTGGAAGGCGACGCCGAGGTGACGCGCATGATGGATACCGTCTTGCCGCCCGCTGCCAAAAGCGCAGTTCACGATGTTCTGGTTCAGCACGACGATGCTTTCCTGGCGGTGGCTTCAGGCCGGTATGAGTGGATTGGGCGGATGGTGCGAGCCGCGGTCACACGCCCGCGGGTCGGGCAGATGGGCGTGACGGAGCGTTTGGATCGGCTGGCGGCTCACCCGCTTTGGGGGCTATTCATCCTGGCTGGAATCCTGGGCATGGTATTCTGGCTGACCTTCACGGTGGGCAGTCCGATCCAGGCCTGGTTGGACGAGCAGGTGATTGCTCCGTTGGCTGGGCTGGCCGCAGGAGCTTTGGTCGGCGCGCCATTCTGGTTGCAGGGTATGATTGTGGACGGCTTGATCGGCGGGGTCGGCTCGGTGCTGACCTTCTTACCCATCTTGATCATCTTCTTCGCCTCATTCGCGCTTCTGGAAGATGTTGGGTACATGGCTCGCGCGGCCTATGTGATGGACAACCTGATGCATTTGATGGGGCTGCACGGCAAGTCCTTCCTGCCGCTGTTTCTAGGTTTTGGCTGCAACGTCCCGGCGGTGATGGGAACCCGGGTGATCGACTCCTGGCCGGCCCGGCTGTTGACCATTCTAATCGCTCCGTTGGTGCCTTGCACGGCGCGCATGGCGGTGGTGGCTTTTATCGCCCCGATTTTCTTTGGCGCGAACGCCATGTTGATTTCATGGGGCCTTGTGCTGCTTTCGCTGTTAGCGCTGGTTGCCAGCGGCGCATTACTCAACCGGGTCATTTTCAAAGGCCAACGTTCGGCTTTTATTATGGAAATGCCGCTTTACCACCTGCCCAACGCTCGCACGATCGGTTTGCTGGTTTGGCAGCGCTCGATCTCCTTTGTTAAGAAAGCCGGAACTGCTATTCTGGCCATGGCGCTGCTGGTTTGGGTGCTGTCTTATCTGCCCAACGGCGACCTGAACACCAGCTTCCTGGCTCGCCTGGGACAGTTCATCGAGCCGGTGGGGCGCTGGATGGGTTTTGACTGGCGGCTGACGGTGGCGCTCATCACCAGTTTCCCGGCTAAAGAGAACGCCGTGGCCACCTTGGGCGTGTTGTTTGGCAGTTCACCCGAGGCCGGGTTGGCCGGGGCCTTGACCGCTGCTTTTTCTCCAGCCACGGGTTTGTCCTTCCTGACGGTAACTATGCTCTTTATTCCTTGCATGGCCACTGTGGCGGTGATGAAGCAAGAGACCAACTCGTGGCGCTGGACGCTGTTGAGCTTGGGATTGTTGCTGGTTCTGTCTGTGGCGGCTGGGGCGGCTGTTTATCACCTGGCTACCTGGTTGGGGTGGTGAGATGTTAGAAAGATTACTGGCTGAAATTCACGCCGGGGGTACCTTTGAAACCGGTGTCCTGGCAAACAAACTGGGCACGAGCCCCGCAATGGTGGAGGCTATGCTGGAGCACTTGCAGCGACTGGGGCGCCTGCAGCCTTATCAAAGCTGTGGCGATGGATGCAGCGGCTGCGGGCTGAAGAATGACTGCCGGTCAAAAACCGGCGCGGGCGGCCTCAAGCTGTGGCAGGGGTAACTTTCTTTGCCTCAGGCTATTCTGACCAGAGAAACGCGACACCGCGCTTGCCCAAAATGTGGTCGTCAAAGACCAGTTTGGCGGGACGGCCGGCCATGCCCATGCACACATGCAGGGGGAGGAGATGCTCTTCGCGAGGGTGGCAGTAGCGCGCGGAAGGGGCCTTTTCCCACTCTGTCAGGCGCTGTTCTCGCTCTGTTTGGGGAAGCGAACCGGCGCAAGTCTCGATCAGCCAGTTCTGGAAGGCATCGTTGGCCGGGTCGGGCGTTTCAATCCCTTGCCAGGAAAAGGCCCGCATGTTGTGAAATGAGAAACCCGAGCCGATGACCAGGATGTTCTCGTCGCTGAATTCGCGCAAGGCTTTGCCCAGGGCGAGATGGGCACCGGGGTCCAGACCGCGGAGCAGTGAAAGTTGAAGGCAGGGAATATCGGCGAGCGGGTACATCATCTTTAAGGGGATGAATAGGCCGTGGTCGAATCCACGCGCCGGGTCGATGCGAGCTTCGATCTGGCTGCTTTGAAGGGTCTTGACCACCCGGTTGGCAAATTCTGGATTCCCTGGGGCGGAATAGGTGATTTGATAGGCTTGATCGGGAAAACCATAATAATCATAGAACATTGGTGGCTTTTGCGCGCCCAGCAGGGTGGCGGCGCTTTCTTCCCAATGAGCGCTAATGACCAGGATTAGATCGGGCTTCCGCAACTGCGAGGGAAGCTTTGTCATAAAATCGATCATTGCCTGATGGCTGGCATCGCCAAGAATGGGCAGAGGGCCCCCGCCATGACTGAAGTAGACAATTTGAGCTTGCATTGCAGAATTCATGGGAAATCCTTTTGTGGGAACACAGCTTGTTTCTGCCAGGTCGTTACTCAACGATCCACTCATTGGATGGATTCAACGAGTGAATACCATCTCATAAAAGCATTATAGCAGATGCTCGGGGGC
>JAEXTI010000090.1 GCA_023406965.1 Chloroflexota bacterium | reverse complement strand
TGATGAAAGGCAGCGCATTGCCCGCCTGGGGCATCAAGCTGACCATCACCGCCATATTGATCAATGCTTCAATCGCAATCCACATCGACACGCCGGCTGCCAGCAAGCGCCCCAATGGATCGGGGGCGTTGCGGGCAATCGCCAGGCCGCGCCACAAGATCAGCATATAAGCGACCAACAGCAGCGCGCTGCCCAACAGGCCTGTCTCTTCGGCAATCACCGCGAAAATAGAGTCGGTGTGAGCAACCGGCAGGATGAATTTCGCGCTTCCCAGGCCAATGCCCGTGCCGAAGACCCCGCCATTAATGATCGCGCCCAGAGCCCGGCGCACATGGTCCGAAGCCGCGGCAGGATCCTGCAAGCCCAAGATGTAGTCCATCACACGCTGTTTACCAGTATCGTAAACATTCACCGTCAAGAAACCCACGGCCAAAGCCACGATCAGAACCAGCGCGACCTGGCGCCATTCGCCATCCGCCAGGATGAACATGAGCACGCCCAAGATGATGACTGTGAAGGCCGCGCTTAAGTCTGGCTGTAGCATGATCAAACCGGCCAGGAAGCCCAGGATGAGCATGAGGGGCACCAGGCCGAACGAAAAATGCTTGAGCACATCTCGCTTTGACTGTAGCCACACAGAAACATAAATGATAATTGCCAGCTTGGCCAACTCAGAAGGCCGCACAGACGCGCCAAACAGCGAGCGCTGCGCTCCCAAAGTCGATTGGCCGAACAAGACCGTCGCCCCCAACGTAAGAATGGTCACCAGCATAATCGGGACGATCAGTTTGGGGAAAATGCGATAGCTCACAAAAGACGCGATCACCATGACCGCTAAACCCACCCCCACCCACATAATTTGACGGTAAAGGAAGAATTCGGGTTCTTCTTCAGCCAGGATCGCGAACAATGGGCCGGCAGAATAGACCATGATCACGCCGAATAATGAAAGCGCAAGGGTCACCCCCACCAGCACCAGGTCAATTCCCCACAGGAAATTTTGGCGACCGCGCACAGGGCGAGATGCAGACCGTCCAGGATTTACGAAAGTTGCTGTACCCATAGTCGAAACCTTTCCCCACGTTCTTCAAAATCTTTGAACTCATCGTAGCTGGTGCCGCCCGGAGAGAGCAAAACCACGTCTCCCGGCTGAGCCACCCGCGCGGCAGCTTCCACCGCCGCCTGCAAACCCGCGCACATGTCCACCGAATAAGGCCGCTCCCCGCTGCGCACCGGGCCAATGGCGGCGGCGATCTTCTCGGCAGCCTCGCCAAAAATCACCACATGGTCCACTCGCTCATGGATGAGCGCGGCCAGGTCGCCCCAGGGCAGGTCCTTGTCGCGACCGCCCAGCATCAACACCACCGGTTGGTGATAAGAGCGCACAGAAGCCATGCTGCGCTCGGGGGCGGTGGCAATCGAGTCGTTGTACCAGCGCACGCCGCGCCACTCGCGAACCAGTTCCTGGCGGTGCGGCACGCCGCCAAACCCTACCACACCCGCCCGCAGCGCTTCTACCGGCGCTCCGCAAGCCAGCGAAACAGCGCAAGCCGCCAGCACGTTGAGCAAATTGTGCGCTCCTTGCAACTGTACATCCGCCACTGTCATCAGCTTCTGAACGCTGTGCCCGTCGGTGTAGTACAACTCGTCCCCACCCCGGAAGGCGCCCGCCCAACCCAAATCGGGGCGGTTCCAGCCAAACGAAACCAGCTTTCCCCGCACCAGGCTGCGCAAGTTCCACGAGCCGGGATCATCGCTACCCAAAACAGCCGTGTCACCATGCGATTGGTGGCTCAAGATTCGCGCCTTGGCCTGGGTATAAGCTTCCATCGTCCCGTGGCGGTCCAGGTGATTGGGAGTGATGTTCAACACGGCAGCAATCTGCGGTGAAAGAGTCATCAGTTCCAGTTGGAAACTGGAAAGCTCCAGCACCACCAGGTCGTCTTTGTCAATCTGGTCCACCTGGTCGATTAAGGGCGTGCCGATGTTACCGCCCACCCACACCCGCCGCGGTGATTGCACCGCCGCCTGGGTCATTCGCCCCACCAGCGTGGTGGTGGTGGTTTTGCCCGCCGAACCAGTGATGGCAGCCACGGGGCAGGGCACGGCTTCCATGAAAATCTGCGAGTCGTTGGTCAAAGGCAAGCCCCGGCGCACAGCTTCCACCACAATCGGCATGGTCAGCGGAACACCGCCCGAGATGCACACCCAGTCCATCCGGTCCAGCAGTTCCAAAGGATGCCCGCCCAACACCCACTCCACAGGCAGCCCAGCCAGGGCCTCCCGCGCCGCAGACATCTTCTCGGGCCGGCTCTGGTCATTCAGGGTCACCAGCGCGCCTTTGCTGCACAGGTAGCGTGCCAGAGCCAGCCCTTGCCGGGCGGCTCCAATCACCAACACGCGTTGACCCTGCCAGTTTCTACTCATGGTTACACCAGTGCAATTGCTATGCCAAGCATGGCAAATAACAAACTTACCAACCAAAAGCGTTGCACAACCTGCGTTTCGCTCCAGCCCAACAACTCAAAGTGGTGATGAAGTGGGGCCATCTTGAAGAAGCGCTTGCCCTTGGTCATTTTGAAATAGGTAACTTGAATAATGACGCTCAATGCCTCGCTAACCGGGATGATAGCAATTAGCGGCAGCAGCAGCCACTGCCCGGTCATCAAGGCTACCACCGCCAGGGTTGCCCCCAACGCCATCGAGCCCGTATCCCCCATGATCAACTGTGCGGGATGGACATTGAACCACAGGTACCCAAACAACGCCCCCACAATGGTGAAGCAGAAGCGCGCCAGGAATGTTTGACCCTGCATGAGCGCCACAACGCCAAATGCCGCGAAGGCGGTCGCCGAGATCAACCCGGCCAGTCCGTCCAACCCATCGGTGAAATTGACTGCGTTGGACATGCCCACAATCAGGAAAATGGCCACAGGGATGTACAGCACACCTAGCGAGAAGGGCTCCTCGGCCGCCGGCCAGAACAATTCCGGCACGCCCAATAAATACTTCAAGCCAAAGGCGGCCCCAGTCGCCAGGAGGATTTGCAAGATGAATTTCGTGCGCGCGCGCATTCCCAACCCGCGCCGCGGACCGCGAATTCCTTCCCAATCGTCAACAGCGCCGATCAAAGCATAAGCCAGCATCACCAGCAGCGGCAGCAGCACCGAACGGCCCAGCACTTCCATACCAATCAACGACACCGCGTTGAGCAGCACGGTCAGTAGTACCACCGGCAGGATGAACAGCACCCCACCCATCGTCGGCGTACCCATCTTGCTGAAATGCCGCTCCGGGCCTTCCACGCGGATGATCTTGCCAATCTTGAAGTGCCTCAAAACGCGCAGCAGCGGCCCGCCCCAAATGACCGTCATCATGAAAGCCAGCATACTGAGGGTGATTGCCAGCGTAGCATCACTCATTCTGCTACCTCCAATTGACTGACAATGCGGTCCATGCGCAGGCCGTGTGAACCTTTCACCAGCACCACATCCCCTTCCTTTAGCATAGGTTTCAAGAACTCGATGGCTGCATCCACATCCGCCACCCAGGTAACCTGTGAGGTCTTCATTCCGGCTTGCTGCGCCGCTTTCACCGTTATCTGGCTCAACTCGCCAACCGCCACCAGGATATCGGCCACTTCCGCTGCGCGCCCGCCAACCCGCTGGTGGCCTTCACGCTCGTACTGGCCCAGTTCGAGCATATCGCCCAACACCGCAATGTGCCGCCCCTGGATCTCCTCCAGCATGTTCAACGCCGCCAGGGTCGATTCCGGCGAAGCATTGTAAGAGTCGTCCAACAGCAAGGCACCGTTCTCAGCTTTCACCGCCACCAGCCGAAGCTGCGTCTGGCTGGTGCGCAAGCCTTCAATGATCTCGCCCCAGCTCAAACCTTCGGTCAAGCCCACGGCTGTGGCTCGCAGCGCCGTATGCACCGAATGGCGGCCAATCAACGGCACGCGCACCGAGAGCATCTCGTCATGATAGTGTATTCGGAAGCGGATACCTTCCAGCCCCAGCCCAACCACCTCGTCGGCCCACAGCTCGGCAGAAGGATCCAACCCGTAGTAGAACACCCGCGCGCGGGTTTGTCCGGCCATCGCCCGCACGTAAGGGTCGTCGTAATTCAAGATTGCCGTGCCGTTGGGCACTGCGGGCAACGCCTGCACCAGTTCACCCTTGCCGCGAGCAATGGCTTCCATCGAGCCGGCCCGTTCAGCGTGCACCGTTCCAACGTTGGTCAGCACGCCCACCGAGGGCAAGGCCAGATCGCACAACTGAGCAATCTCACCCGGCACGTAGAAACCCATCTCCAGCACCGCTCGCTGGTATCCCGGCCCAAGGCGCAGCAGCGTGAGGGGCAGGCCGATCTCGTTGTTCAGGTTGCCTGGATTGCGCAGGGTGCGGTAGCGTGTGCTCAACACTTCAGCCACCAGTTCTTTGGTAGTCGATTTTCCCACACTGCCGGTAATTCCAATCACCCGCACGCTCTGCTTGCGCCGCCAGAAGTAGGCCAATTGCTGCAGGGCCTGCAGGGTGTTGTTCACCCGCAAGCACAACGGTTGCCCGGTGCGCAGCGCTACCGGCATGGTCGTATCTACCTTCACCGGCCCCTGGCGCAAATCCAACACAGGGAATTCCGCGGGCACCTCTTGCTGGACAAGCGCCAGCGAAGCCCCCTGCCGGAAAGCCGCGCCCAAGAAGTTGTGCCCGTCGGTGCGTTCGCCTGGCAGCGCCACAAACAGCCCGCCTGGAATGACCTGGCGCGAATCGATTGCCGCTTCGGTGATCACCGTGCGGGACACGTCGACTCGCGTGCCGGTCAATGCTTCCAGAATATCTGCCAGGGTCAACACGTCGTTTCTACTCCTCTTAGTTTCCGGCTATCTGCTCCCGAATTTGATCGGGAGGCAGATCCATCAAAACTACCAGTTCACTTACCACCTGGCTGAACACCGGGGCCGCCACAACCGAACCCCATTCACCATCCGGCTCTTCCAGCCACACATAAACGATGAATTTTGGATCATCTACCGGTCCCCAACCGATGAACGAGGCATTGGTCGCATTGGACAAGTATCCACCCGGCCCTGGAATGGAGGCGGTGCCGGTTTTTCCTGCCACACTGTAACCCTCCACCAGCGCCTCGGAAGATTCTTCTTTGAGCGAAACGTGCAGCATTTCAGTCAAGGTGTGCGCCGTCTCGGCGGAGATGGGCGTACCGATGACCTGGGGCGGGTTGCTATATTCCTCGCCATTGTCGATGACGGTCTTCAGCACACGCGGCATCATCATCTTGCCGTCATTCGCCACCGAGGCGATGGCCGAAGTGATTTGCAACGGCGAGACCGCCACGCCCTGCCCATACGAATTGGTGCCGAGGTTGATCGGATACCAATCAGTGTCACCCTGCACCAAAAGCGGGCTGCTTACCTCACCGGCCAGATCCACGCCCGTGGTGTGACCGATGCCAAATTTCTCCAGGTAGCTATAGAACACGGTCGGCCCCATCTGGTCCGCCACCCAGGCAAGGCACACATTCAACGAGTGCTGCATGCATGTGGTCATGGTCTGCGGGCCCCAGGCGCCCCAATCCCAGTTATGAATGCCAACCCCGCCAATGTAATACACACCGGTATCCAAAAAGTCTGTCTCTGGCCGCACCGTGCCCGAATCCAGCGCGGCGGCCATGGTGAGCACCTTGAAAATTGAGCCCGGCTCATAGGTCAACTCAACCGCGCGGTTATAAGGCGTGGTAGGGTCGGGGAAGACATCCGCTAACTCCCAGTACTCGTTGGGGTTCAACCGCGGGGTGACGGCCATCGCCAAAATATCGCCCGTTTCAGGATCCATAATCAGGATCGTGGCCGATTCGGAACCCGACGATTCCATCGCCTCGTCCGCCACTCGCTCTGCCATCGACTGAATGTCCCGGTCGATAGTCAAAACCAAGTTGGCTCCGGGCGGAATCTGTTCGCTCTGCGTTTCGTCCATCAAATGCGGGTCGCTCGTAAACTCTTTGCGGACGGGCGTGCCCATGAGAAGGCGGTTGTATTTTTCTTCCACCCCGTACACGCCCGAAGCATTTTCACGCTGCTTGAAGTTGTAAAAGCCGATGATATTCGAACCCAACATCCCTTCGGGATAGGTGCGGAGCATTAAAGGCTCAAACCTTATCCCGTTCAGGTTCGGGGCAACCTCACCCTTGCGCAAGCGTAGGGTTTTTGCCTCTTCATCCAGATCCTTCTCAATCGCCAAAATCTGCTCGCGTTGCTCGCTGGTCACAAATTCTGCCAGTTTCACGTCAACAATTTTGTATCCATCTTCATTGAGCCCTGGATCGAGCAACTTGTTACGAATCTCGGACTGTTTCACGCCCAACACCGATGCCAGCGTGGTGGCTATGGTATCCGCGTCGCTCACATTACGCACTTCGGCATAGATATCATAGACTTCTACGTTACCCGCCAGCAGGTGCCCCCACTTGTCGTAGATCGAACCGCGCACCGGCATAACAATTTCGGTCCTGGTCTGAATATCCTTGCCCTCCAAAACAAGCTGTCGGGCATCTTCATTGTTCAGCAAACGGATCATCCATATAAAAACGAATAGGCCCGCCAGAGTTAGCGCGCCTCCAATAAAGCGGAACCGGAAAAATGAGGTCTGTTTCATGGGGACACCCCTAAGGATTGCTCATTAAGTTTGACAATCTCTTTCATCAGCCATTCTGAAAGCGACACAGTGTACTCGGGCCGGATTAAAACCGGCGGCAGGTCTGCGCCGGGGGGCTGCGCCGAAACTTTGGCGGTCCGGCCCGTGTACCCATCTACATACACATAGCTGATTTGAGCGCTGGTCGCATGAACGAAGCCGAGTTCCTTGGCCCGCTCTGCCAGCCGGGCAGCAGAACTCAGTTTCGCAATCTCAGTGACCTTACTGGCATTTCCCCGCTCATACTCATCCCGTAAACTGTTCAAGTACTGGATTTCCAGGCCGGCGGACGAAGCCTCCACCGACACGGTGACCATAATCCACAGGATAGAGGCGCCGAGGATTGCCGCAATCAAGAACAAGACACCCTTCTGCGTATGGAGACGCCAGGGAGCTTGTTTGTAGGCCTGTTTCAGGCGGTTCTTGATCGTCACAATCTCATCTCCTTGTAAAAGTCTCTATCCTGTTTCGTGCAAATCTCATGCCAACCCGGCCAATTTCTCGGCCACCCTCAGTTTTGCGCTTCGCGATCGCGGGTTCTCAGCAATTTCAGTCTCGTCGGCTTCAATGGGATGGCGGTTGACCTCTTTCAAACTGGCGAAATGCCCGCAGGTGCAAACCGGCTGCTCTGGAGGGCAAATGCAGTCCCGGCCTTCACGCCGGAAGTACTGCTTCACCAACCGGTCCTCCAGCGAGTGGAAGGAAATCACCGCCAACCGCCCGCCGGGCTCCAGGGCATTCACCGCTTGAGGCAGCACGGCTTCGATGGTTTGCAGTTCGCGGTTGACCGCCATCCGCAGCGCCTGGAAGGTGCGTGTGGCTGGGTGAATGCGCCCCTTGCGCCCGCCCGCCGCCTTCAGCACCACCGCCGCCAGTTCCAAGGTGGTGTTCAGCGGCCGCGCCTGGCAAATCGCCCGGGCAATGCGCCGTGCCAGCGGATCTTCGCCATAGCGCCAGATCACATCGGCCAGTTCTTGCTCTCCCCAGCGGTTCACCAGGTCGTCTGCGTTGAAGGGTTGCTCAGGATCAAACCGCATATCCAAGGGCCCGTCGCTCAAAAATGAGAAACCGCGCTCCGGGGTATCGATCTGCATGGATGAGACCCCCAGGTCTAGCAGGATACCGTCCACGCTTTCCCATCCCAACCGGTCCAACTGTTCGCGCAGGGTGCTGTACGAGGCTTTCACCAGCGTCACCCGGTCACCGAAGACAGAAAGGCGCCGGCTTGCCAGGGCCAGCGCCTGCGGGTCCACGTCCATTCCCAGAAGGTTCCCCTCCGGCTGGCTGGCTTCCAAGATTCCCGCGGCGTGACCACCGGCCCCAACCGTTGCGTCAACGTAGCGCCCTGGGCTGTACGGGCGCAAAGCGTGTATAATGGAGTGGTAAAGTACTGAGCGGTGGGGCGGGAGTGTCATCCCAATCTACCGCGTGGTGATATCAAAGGCAGCGAAGCGGCTTTCGTTGGCTTCAGCATCCGACAGATTTTCGTTTTGTTTGGCCCACTGGGCGGTCGACCAGATTTCAAAGAAATCCCCCATCCCCACCAGCATCACCGGGCCACTCAAACCGAACACATCACGGAGTCGCTGCGGGATCAGGACACGCCCTACTTTATCGACCTCAATCTTTTCTGCCGTGGAGAAGAACAACCGTTTGAGCTGGCGCGCTTTAGGATCGGTCATACTCATATGATTGACATTGTCAGAGATCATCGAGAAATGTTCCGGAGTCATCACCATCAGGTTTTCTTCAAAACCCTGGGTAATGTAGGCGCCGTTTTCAAGCAGCTCGCGATAGCGGGCCGGGATAATCAGCCGCCCTTTATCGTCGATGTTGTGCTCAAACTGCCCAAGGAACATGCGTTCTACCTCTCCCTGATACGCGGAACGCCGGGACACTCCCGGCGCTCTAATCTATGATCGTGACTTACCTGTTACGCGGTGCTCACCAATAAATTACTACCACTTCGTACCACTTACCACCACTTACTTCCACAGTATAAACGAATTGTGGGACTTTTTCAAGCCCTTTCCCCATTCTCTTAACTTTGATCGTCGTTCTAGAGGTTATCAAAAATGCAAAGTGACCTTCCCACCTACAGCGGCCTGTTTGTCGGCGTAGATCGTCCCACCGTTGGTGCGCCCGGCGACTATTCCATTTACGCCAACCTGGACAACGCCGCCTCCACCCCTGCCTTCAAAGCCGTGGAAGAAACCGTCCACCGCTTCTTGCTCAATTACTCCAGCGTGCACCGCGGCACCGGTTTTAAAAGCCAATTATCCACACACATTTTTGAAGCCACTCGCAAGATCGTCATCCAATTTGTCGGTGGGAACCCAACCGATCACGTCTGTATCTACGGCAAAAACACCACCGAGATGATCAATCGCCTTGCGCTGCGCTTCCCCTTTTCGGCGCAGCGCAATGTTGTTCTGGTCAGCTCCATGGAACACCATTCCAACGACCTGCCCTGGCGCCACGCCGCCGCCGTCAAACACATCCGCACGCTGCCCGACGGCCGCCTGGACGAAGCCCACTTTGACCAGCTCCTGGACGAATACCGCGGCCAGATTGCCCTGGTGGCAATCACCGGCGCCAGCAACGTCACCGGCTACCTCAACCCAATCCACCACCTAGCCGAGAAAGCCCATGCCGCCGGCGCTCACATCCTGGCCGACTGCGCCCAACTGGCTCCCCATCGCAGCGTCAACATGCGCCCCCTCTCCGACCCTGCCCACCTCGATTACGTCGTACTCTCGGCCCACAAGCTCTACGCGCCCTACGGCACCGGCGCGCTGGTGGGGCGGCGCGACACCTTTGAGCAGGGTGAGCCAGATCATCGCGGCGGCGGGCAGGTGGAGTTCGTCGGCCTGGATATTGTCCACTGGTCCGGCGCACCTGAACGCGATGAAGCCGGTAGCCCCAACACGGTGGGCGCGGTAGCCCTGGCTGCTGCCATCACCCAGTTGCAAGAAATTGGCATGGAAAACGTGGCCCGCCACGAAGCCGAACTGACCGCCTACTTGCTGGAGCGCCTGCCCCAGGTACCCGGCCTGCGCATCCTGGGCGATTCAGATCCCAAACACGCCGCCGAGCGCCTGGGCGTGGTTCCTACATATATGGAAGGCATTTCGCATTTTCTGGTGGCAGCCATTCTTGGCTATGAATTTAATATTGGTGTGCGCAACGGCTGCTTCTGCGCCCACCCCTACCTGATGAGCCTGCTTCACGTACCAGAAGAAGAGGCCCAGCGCGTGCGCCACAGCATCCTGGCCAACGATCGCCGCGACGTGCCCGGTCTGGTGCGCATCTCTTTCGGTTTATATAACGACTACTGGGAAATTGATCGCCTGATTGAAGCCCTGCAAGCCATTCGCAGCAGAAAGTACCAGGGTGAATACATCCAGGATCCCCATTCCGGCGAGTATCACCCTAAAGTGCAGCACGTCGATTATGATCAACTCTTCACTTTTGGAGGAAAAAAATGAAACCCCAAATCTTCGCACTTCTCACCGCCATCTGCTGGGGCGTGGGCGGCTACTTTGAAAAGAAGGGCCTGGTCCTCGGCAATCTCTCGCCCCAAATGGGCATCACTATCCGCACCATCAGCGCCTTGATTATCCTCGGCGCGGTCAGCTTTCCGCAGTGGAAGACCGTGCCCCAGGCCGGCAGCAAGGCCATTTTATACATGGTCATCGGTGGCGGTGTGGTCGCCGGAGCCGTTGGCATGTTGTGCTTTTACACGGCGTTAAAGGGCGCCCCCCTCAACCGCGTGATGCCCATCGCCTTCACCTCGCCGCTCTTCGGCGCGTTGATGGGTATCATTTTCAGCGGCGAACCCCTCACATTTAAGACCATCATTGGCATCGTTCTCACCATCGCCGGGATTATTGTCCTGACGGTGTAAGCGGTGATCGCTTGTAGGGGCGGGTCTTTAATGCCGGCTCACGCCGACCAACTTTGAACGCCTCCGCGGGCTTGACTCATTCATCCACCCTCAAGACCCGCCCGTTTGCGCCAAACCTGCTGATTGACCCACACCTACAACACAACCGTGCCGTAGGGGCGGGTCTTTAATGCCGGCTCACGCTAACCATCTTTGAACGTCTCCGCGGGCTTGACTCATTCATCCACCCTCAAGACCCGCCGGTTTGCGCCAGACCTGCTTGATTGCCTCACCGGGCGGGTCTGCCAGGTAGTTCTACATAACCTGCCCACAAGGGCCTTGAACGATCTAAACCCATTCCCCGCATAAAAGACCCGCCCCTCCAAGACCACCCGCGCCAATCCGGGCGAGGCCATCCAACTCCTCGCCCCTGCCTCCAAACCAGGATCACCCCTGGGCAATATACTCCTGATAACGTCTATACAACATCCGCGCCGAAGGCCACATCGAATTGGGACTCATGAAATGTGAGAATTCAAACGTAATCAGCTTCTCCACTCCACCCGCCTCGGCCACCTCGATCTTGTTGCGCAAATTCCGCCAATCGATTGGCAGGAAATTCAACGGCATGCCCCGCTCAAAACTCTCCACATTGCTCCACGGGCGCAGCCCGTGCTTGCGCGCCAGCCGCGTGTTGATCTCCATGAAAACCGGTAGTTCCGCAAAATCTACTTGCCCGTCCTGGAAGGCAATCGTATCCACAAACCCGCCCAAGATGGACAGGATTTCATCCCACTGCGCCTCGTGCTCTTCCGGCGTAATGGGATTGTCGTCAAATTGCTTACGCCCGCGCACATACGGCGACATCAAAACCGGCACGTCCTTCAACCCCTTCACGTGCCGCGCCAATCGCTCAATCAACCGGGTCACCCCTTCATCATGCTCGTGGATCTC
>JAEXTI010000026.1 GCA_023406965.1 Chloroflexota bacterium | reverse complement strand
CCAGGCGCGGCCCGCGGCATCCGTCGCAGATTACCGCTTCGAGCGGCATATCGGGAGAATTGTACTCCTGGCGCCACTTTGCGACAAGCTGCTGCATGGCTTCTTGATCATTGGCCAGGGTCACTTTGTAAGCCTCGCACGAGGCGCAATCCAAACCGCAATAGACGATCATGGTGGTCATGGCATTCCCTCCCAGGAATGTATGGGCTGCTCATTGAGATTGAGCAGAAAAAATGGATACGTTGATAGGATTATAGAACAATAATTCTAATTTGTAAAGATATCTACTCAACGAAGTTGGTGGAAGATCCCGAATATGAGGGTTATTTGAACCTCCCTGTGAGTGGTTACGATTTTCGAGCAGTGTATAATGGACGCAAGGGAAGGAACTATGTCTCAGCGATTATTACTCATTGAAGATTCCGCCGACCTGGCGGCATTAATCCGGGCGGAACTGGAAGGGGCGGGATTTGAGGTGCGCGTGTGCGCTGACGGACCCAGCGGGTTGGCGGCGTTTGCCCAATCGGCGCCGGAGTGTGTCTTGCTGGATTGGATGCTGCCGGGCATGGATGGACTGGAGGTGTTGCGTCGCATTCGCCAGAACAGCGCCGTGCCGGTGTTGATGTTGACCGCGCGCGGAGATGAGGTGGACCGCGTGATCGGCCTGGAAGTGGGCGCCGATGATTACCTGCCCAAGCCGTTTGGAATGCGCGAGTTGGTGGCCCGGGTGAGAGCGCTGCTGAGACGGGCCGAGCGCGTGCAGGAGTTTCTGGAGGCCGACCGGCAAGGTGAGCAGGGGATTCTGCGCTGGCACGAGGTGGAAATGGACCCGCAGGGGTATTCCGCCTTGTTGGGTGGAGAGTCACTGGACCTGACGCGCACCGAGTTCGACCTGCTGCGCCTGTTTGTGAGTAACCCCGGGCGGACCTTCAGCCGCTCTTACCTGTGCGAGACGGTATGGGGGCAGCCCTATCTCGATGGAGACCGTTCGGTGGATAACGCCATGCTGCGCCTGCGCAAGAAGCTGGGGCAGTTGGGCGATGCCATCGAAACCGTTTGGGGGGTGGGCTACCGCCTGAAAAGAGGATGAAAACTCTGTCGCGCTGGTATCAGTCCGCGCCTTTATGGCGGGTGTGCCTGGAAAGCGGCTTGCTTTGCGGCTTGTTTTATTTCTTGTATGGAAGGTTAGCAAGCGAATTCTTCCCCTCCCAACTGGACAGCGGCTTTATGTTTGCGGGCGCAGTTTGCGGGACATTGGCAGCGCTGCGTCTGCGCGTGAGGGGGAAAAAGTGGTGGCGGGCCGTGGCGCGCGAGCTTGCGGCAAGCATCGTGCTGACGATAGCATTGGTTGCCGGGGCGTTTCTGGGGGCGTTGGCGGCGGGTGAAACGGAATCGTTGATCATAAACTCCGTCAACTGGGGCGTGCTGGCCTTGCTGGTTTCCGGAGGACCCGGATTCCTGGGGTTGCGGGTGGTGTTCACGATCTTGAAATGGTGGAACCGGCTTCGACAGCGCCGCCTGGTGTGGTCGGTGACACATTGGCTGTTAATGATCTCGGCGGCTGGGACAGGGGTTTTGTTTGTGCTGGGTTATGTTTTAGTCAACCCATCGGGCAGCCTTGAGTTCCCCATCGACTCGCCTTCGCTCTTTACCCGGGTGATAGCCTATCTTTTATTTACCGTGTTTCCCAGCATCGCTTTAATGGCGGTGTTATTTGGGGGGGCGATGATTGTGTTGGTGCCAGTGTTCAGCGGGCTTTCTTACCTGATGGCCCGGCAGGTGACCGGGCGGCTGGAGCGTCTGGCAGGCGCGGCAGGCAAGCTGCGTGGCGGAGATTTGACCGTGCGGGTGAAGGTGGAGGGGCAGGACGAGCTGGCCCAGTTGCAAGATACTTTTAACCAAATGGCGGCGGGCCTGCAACAGGCGACCACCGATTTGCAAACCGAGCGCGACCGGCTGGCCCGTTTGCTGCAAACGCAGCGCGAACTGGAGGCCGGGGTGGCGCACGAACTGCGCACGCCGGTGGCGACCGTGCGGGGATATGCCGAGCGCGGGCTGGAGCATTGGGACGAACTCAGCGGCGAGGAACAGCGGCGCAGCCTGGAGGTGATCGAACGGGAAAGCTTGCGCTTACAGCGTTTGATCGATGACCTGTTTGTGCTGGCCCGGACGGAAGTGAACGCCCTGGATTTGCAACTGCGCAGCGTGGATGCCGGGGAGGTGGCCCGCCGCGTGGCCGAGACGGCTGCGCCGCTGGCCTGGCAGCGTGGGCGCGTGGAAGTGCTTGCCCAACTGGCCGAAAACCTACCGCCAGTGCATGTGGATGAGATCCGCCTGGAGCAAATTGTCACCAACCTGGTGCAAAATGCCATCCGTTACACCCCACCCGGCGGAATTGTGCTGGTGGGCGGGGAAGCAGTGGACGGTCGGGTGATGATCACCGTGGCCGACAGCGGCGCGGGCATTGCGCCCGAGGAGCAGTTGTTCATCTGGGAGCGATATTATCACGGTCAGGACAGCGAGGGCGGGGCGGG
>JAEXTI010000025.1 GCA_023406965.1 Chloroflexota bacterium | reverse complement strand
GAAACGAGTACATCCGCTGAAAGCCGTCAGCGAACCCGGGAGTGGTGAGAGCCGGGCCGGCCGAATGGGTGGAAAATCCTTCCGGAGCTGCAATCTGAACGCGAGGAAGCTCGCCAGTAGGGGCGCCGGTTTCGCCAACCGTTATAAAGGGCGCGGGTATCCTTGCTGAGGCAAATGTATCCGGCAGAGCGCTCACCGCGAGGTGAGAAACAGGGTGGTACCGCGAGACAACCTCGTCCCTGATGGGCGAGGTTGTTTTTTGTTAATCAAACCAATGACTCAGGTCATTCACAATGCTCAGGAGGCTCAAGTGTTCAAACCGGTTTCACCAAAGCTAAATGTCACGATCATGGAAGAGGGCGTGCTGCGCTTCTGGAAGTCGCACGATGTCTTCCACCAGTCGATGGACGCGCGCCAGGGCGGCCCGGAGTATGTCTTCTACGAAGGCCCCCCGACGGCGAACGGACGCCCGGGCGTGCATCACGTGCTGGCGCGGGTTTTCAAGGATATCTTCCCACGCTATAAAACCATGCGCGGATACCACATCTCTGGGCGCGGCGGATGGGACACCCACGGCTTGCCGGTGGAGATCGAGGTAGAGAAAAAGTTGGGCTTCACCAACAAGCAGCAGATCGAAGACTACGGCATCGACAAATTCAATGCGCTGTGCCGTGAGTCGGCCTTCGCGTACATTCAGGATTGGGAAAAACTGACCGACCGGATCGCCTTCTGGGTGGATTTGAAGACTGCTTATGTAACCTACAAAAACGAATACATCGAGTCGGTGTGGTGGATCCTCAAGAACTTTTGGGATAAAGGGCTGGTGTACCGCGGGTTCAAGGTAGTGCCTTACTGCCCCCGCTGCGGAACGCCGCTTTCGGATCACGAGGTGGCGCTGGGCTACGATGATGCCGTGGACCCCTCCGTCTTCGTGCGCATGCCGCTGGTGGATCAGCCGGGCACCTCGCTGCTGGTGTGGACGACCACGCCCTGGACGCTGCCCGCCAACGTGGCGGTGGCGGCTCACCCGGATGTGGATTACGTCAAGCTGGAACGCGACCTGCCCGAAGGCGGCACAGAGCGCCTGGTGATGGCCGAGGCCCTGGTGCAAACCGTGTTTGGGGACGAACCGGTGAAAGTGGTGGAGCGGCTGAAAGGCAAGGCCTTGAAGGGTCTGAATTATAAACCGCTGTTCACCTTTGTGCCCCCCGACAAACCCGCGCACCGCGTGGTGTTGGCAGACTTCGTGACCATCGAAGACGGCTCGGGGTTGGTGCACATCGCTCCGGCCTTCGGCGCCGAAGACATGAACCTGGCGCAGAAGGAGAATCTGCCGGTGGTGATGACCATCGGCGATGATGGCGCCTTCATCTCGGACGTGCGCCCGTGGGCAGGCAAGTTCGTCAAAGATGCCGACCCGCTGATCACGAAAGACCTGGATAATCGTGGGTTGCTGTTGAAGGCCGGGACCATCACGCACACCTACCCATTCTGCTGGCGCTGCACGACGCCCCTGCTGTATTACGCTCGCCCGACCTGGTACATCCGCACCAGCCAATTCCGCGACCGGTTGGTGGAGTTGAATGAGCGTATCAATTGGTATCCGGGGCACATCAAGAACGGGCGTTTTGGTAACTGGCTGTCCAATAATATCGACTGGGCTTTGGGCCGCAACCGCTACTGGGGCACGCCGCTGCCCGTGTGGACCTGCGATTCCTGCGATCACGAGTTGATGGTGGGATCGGTGAAGGAGCTTTCGGAGCTGGCTGGACGCGACCTGAGCGAGCTGGACTTGCACCGCCCGCATGTGGACGAGGTGCGCCTGCGCTGCCCGAAATGTGAGAACGGTAAGATGAAGCGCGTACCGGAATTGATCGATGTGTGGTTTGACTCGGGATCGATGCCGGTGGCGCAGTGGCACTACCCCTTTGAGAACCAGGAAGCCTTCAAAGAGCAATTCCCCGCCGATTACATCTGCGAAGCCGTGGACCAGACCCGCGGGTGGTTCTACTCGCTGCATGCCATCAGCACTTTGCTGTGGGACCAGGAATGCTACAAGAACGTGCTGTGCCTGGGCTTGATTCTGGACAAAGACGGCTTGAAGATGTCCAAGTCGCGCGGCAACATCGTCAGCCCGTGGGAGGTGATCAACCAGCACGGGGCCGATGCGATGCGCTGGTACCTGTACACGGCGACCCCGCCGGGGCAGGAGCGGCGCTTCTCTTCCGATCTGGTTGGCGAGGTGGTGAGCAACTTCACCCTCACGCTGTGGAACACGTATTCCTTCTTTACAACCTACGCCAACCTGGACGGTTGGCAGCCCGGCGAAGACGAGACGCTTGAATACAGCGCGCTCGATCGCTGGCTGCTTTCGGCGTTGAACGCGCTGGTGCGGGATGTGACCGCTGCCTACGAGTCCTACGATGTGCTGGGCGCGACCCGGCCGATCGAGGTGTTTGTAGATCAACTCTCCAACTGGTATCTGCGCCGCTCGCGCCGCCGCTTCTGGAAGAGCGAATCGGATGGCGATAAACGTGCCGCCTACGCGACCCTGTATGAAGCGCTGGTGACGTTGAGCAAACTGCTGGCCCCGGCCATGCCTTTCCTGGCGGACGAGTTGTATCAAAATCTGGTGCGCACGGCGGACGAATCGGCGCCGTTGTCGGTGCATCTGGCTGATTGGCCTGGATTCGATGCCGCGCTGGTGGATGACCGCCTGAACAAAGAGATGGCTTTGGTAATGAAGCTGGCTTCGCTGGGGCACGCTGCCCGCAACAAGGCCAACCGCAAGGTGCGCCAGCCGCTCTCAGAGGTGGCTTTCTCGGTGGGCAACGCCGACGAGCGCAGCGTTCCGGAAAAATATGCCGACTTGCTGGAAGACGAGTTGAATGTTAAACATGTGCGCCTGTTGAGCGCGGCGGGCGAGGCGGTTTCATTCAGCCTGAACCCACTGCCCA
The DNA here is from genome assembly GCA_023406965.1 of Chloroflexota bacterium. Next base: position 43 of record JAEXTI010000025.1, on the reverse strand, counting down.
AGCAGTTGGGGCAGAAGTATGGCAGCCGCTTCCCGGGCATCCG
>JAEXTI010000519.1 GCA_023406965.1 Chloroflexota bacterium | reverse complement strand
GAGGGGCTTCGCCCCTCCAAACACCACAAATTCGGGACTTTTCTACCGGAGCCTGGGTAGTTACGAATTTTCTAGAATAAGCACTATGACAAGCGAAGGGGGGCAGGAGGATTCGATGGGTACCTTTCGTAAGTATTTTCAATTGCTGGCGGTTTTAATCATTGTTACAGCCGGTTGGGGGAGCCTTCCGGTGGATCATGCCGTTCAGGCAGCGGGCACCACTTATTTTGTATCCAATAATGGCGATGACGGAGATGACGGGACGATCGCCGGGCCCTTTCGAACGATTGATAAGGTAAATTCGCTGAATCTCCAGCCGGGCGACACCGTTCTGTTTGAGTGCGGAGGCATCTGGCGGGGCGAGAAATTGATGATAACCGAGTCGGGTACGGCAAACAGCCCGATCACCTTTGGCTCGTACCCCGAAAGAAACTGCGCAAATAAGCCGATCATTTCAGGCGCGTACCCGATTACGGGCTGGCAAGAGCATCCCACAATGGCGGCTGTTTGGGTGGCCGATTTGGACGAGGGAGAGAATACCGGAAAATTTGTTGACGGGATCAATCAGTTGTTCCGTGACGGCACCCGGCTGGGCTTTGGCCGAGAGCCAGATATTGACGAGGCGAATGGAGGGTATGAGACGATCCTCTCACAACCCACAGCAACAACATTTACGTTCAACGATGAGAATAATATTGAATGGGCAGGCGCGACCGTGCATATCCGCAGCGGGCGCTCTTACATCATCAATCGGGAAATCGCGACCGAAGAAGGCAGCGGCATCGGCAGCACCGTGGAGGTGGATGCGCTTTTGAATTGCACGGCGGATGATTGCGTGGGCTGGGGTTTCTGGATCGACGGTCACCTCAAGACGCTTGATCAAGAAGGTGAATGGTATTACAACTACGCTGACAATCAAGTCTTCCTTGTTTCTTATGGAGGAGACCCGTCGGGTTCGTTGATTGAAGGTTCTTCGATGCTGTATGCGAATGGCGCGTACGCAGGTGGAATTATGCTGGGGGAGCAAGAAGGCCAGTACGTTGCTTACGTGGTGGTAGATAATTTTGAGATCAGCAAATGGTTCGACAGTGGAATTTCGACACCGGGCAATTTAGATGGGTACGAACATTACCAGGTGACTCTAAAAAATAACCTGATTCGAGATGTCAATAAGGTAGGCATTCGCCTGGCTACTTATATGTGGTCTCCGACCTATGGATCGCCCGGCTGGCGAGGGGGCAGGTATATGACCATCACCGGGAATACGATCGAGCGGGCCAACAGCCGGGGCATCGATATGTATTCGTGGAATTCGACGGTGGAAAACAATGTCATCCGAGATGTAGGGGTCATTGCGAACCTGGGCAATAGTGGAATGGGCTGCGGGGTGAGCGAATATGTTATTTCGTGCACAGACGATGGAATTGGTATTCGCGTCAAGGTGGGAGCGGCAGATGTCTACGGTTATACAGGCAACACCAACACCATCCAGTACAACCGTTTAGAAAACATTGCATACCATGGGATCGATATTTCTGGGTATGCCAACACGGTTTATCGCAACGTGATCGATACGTCCTGTGCCTTTAAGGGCGATTGTGCCGGCGTGCATAGTTACGGCAACGGCAACTTGTCCACCACGCCTTTGTTCGATCTGACCGTTCGTGAGAATGTCATTCTGGATTCGTATGGCAATCGGGATGGGAGCCCTACCAATTTCTATACACTGATGGGCCATGGCCTGTTTTACGATTTTGGCTCGCGCAATGTTGTTTCACAAGGGAACATTGTTTCCGGTTCGACTTCCACCGGGGTTATCTATCAACGATCAACGGGGACGGTGACCAATAATATCCTGTTTGACAACTCGGTAAATAACCCATCCGGCAAGCAATTGTGGGTGACCGGCCCCGGGGCGAATGTATCGACCCTGACGGGAAACACATTCCTGGGAAAGAGTGACGGCAGTTATACGCTGGGTGTCGATGCGCCGACCAACCTGGGAACATCCGATAATAACGGGTATTATCACAATTCTCAAGTGAACAACATAATCGCGGGTACCACTGCGCGCAGTCTGGCGCAATGGCAGACTGCTACGAAAAAGGACCTTAATTCGTTGGAGCGCGTGGACCCATTGATGTTCGATGCATATCTTTTTTACAACGATACGAAACAGGTTAAGACAGTGTACTTGTGGGGACCGTATAACGACTTGATTGGCAACATTTCGCCGATGGTGTTTACCCTACAGCCCTTTACGGCAAAGGTTATGGTTCCGGGCGGGCCGCCCAGTCCCAACCTGGTCATCACTAAAAGCGCGCCGATTGGCGTAGAAGAGGAAGAGGACATTGTTTATACGCTGACCGTGGCGAACCGGGGTGGGGCCGAGGCGCTGAACGTTTCTGCGAGCGATACGATTCCGGAAGGGACGAGTTATGTGAGCGGAGACGGCACCTTGAATGGAAACCTGGTCGAGTGGACACACCCCAGCCTGACCCCGGGCGCAGTGGTGACGTTTACATTTACAGTCTCTGTGAATGATGGCGTGCGTGTGATCCGGAACACGACTTACAGCGTGACGGGGCAGTATATGCACCCGGATGACGGTATCACGGATTTGGATCCTGTTTCCGGCACGACGGTGATTACTTTTGTGGATCCTGAGTTCGTGTTCTTACCGTTATTGCAACGGTAGCCTGAGAGGATCAATCACGTCCGTTCGAGTTAAGGATTGAAACATCTTTTGGAGGAGTATTGCGCTGTGAATCCGCGCAATACTCCTCCAAAAAAGACTTACCCCCGATTCGCGTTAAATTCGTATCGGACCGGAGATGATTGCGACTGCGCCAGCACCTGGGTGGTGACCGGTTGGTGGATGTGTTCCGCAGCCACCGCGCATTTGACCTTGAAGAGGAAGAAGATGTTGGACGGGTGGCTGCTGAGCGATTCGAAGTTGCCCTGGCCTTTTGCGATAACCAGATCGGCGCTGTCGATGAGGCCGCGGATTTCGGGACGGCAGTCGGAGAGAATGGTACCGGGAGCGTCGGAGCCGTTGTCGATTATGCGGACGAGCTGATCGAGGCCGGCGGCGCGGGCTTCGATCAGCGTGGCGTCGTTGATGACGGGAGAACCGCGCGTCACAAGAGTGACGCGCTCACGGGGAAGTTGCTCGACCAGGAGGCGGTCAAAAGCGATCTCTCCGGCGTTGTCGGTGAGGTAGACAATGGTCCGGGCAGTTTTCACAAAATGGTGGAATTTTTCTGTCTCGCCGTAAAAAGGATCGGTGAAAGCCCGATTCATGGCCTGTCGAACGTCTTGCTCGGTGATTTCGCTGTGGATGGCCATGTCGATGTGGTTTCCGGCGATGGCTATTCGCGCTGCGGTGATAAGAGGGTCGCTGGAAGCGGCGATATCGGCACGGAGGGCGGGCAGCAATTCGAGGGCGGCCTGGTTGGTGCGCTCTTTTAAGGCCTGGTATGGGTCTGGTTGGCGGGTAATCTCGCGCAGGCGGCGGTGAATGCGCTGAGCCAGTTCAGGGGGAGATTGGCTTAAATCCATGTCGCCGGTCCAGCTCAGCACTTCGCGCAGGATCTGCTCGTGCACAACGGGGTCAGGAGAAACCATTCTGGCGGCATCCAGGGTTTGACGGAGGATGCAGGGGATACAATCCAGGGAGGTTTTCATGGGGATCCTGTGGGGAGAAAGATGGGCTTGCAAAACCGCCTGGACGAATGCCCAGGCGGTTTGCGAGAGTGGAGATGGCGGGAATCGAACCCGCGTCCGAAAGAATCGACCCGCGAACATCTACGAGCGTAGTCGGTTCCTGTTCTTACCGGCCGGCCTGGAACCAACAGAAGGCGCAGCCGGGCATTCACTCAGGCCCGAAAGCCCTCTTTCGTCCGGTTCGTGACCCTCCCGGGCGGCATCCTTACTTTGTTACGCCTGCTCGACCTCCGGTAAGGAAGCGGGGCCGGCAGACGTCGCCCGTGAGGGCGATTTGCCATCTCAAGCTACACTAGGCAGCGAGAGGGAGGGCAGAGTAAGTGCGATTGGCACTTGATTTTTTGCGCGGAGTTAACGAGTTCGGCGCCGCTCGGCTCGCAGTCCGGGACCAGCCTCTCCCGTCGAAGCCTGTCATCCCCGGATGCAGATGCATTATAGCACAATGAAGAAGGATATTTCTCCACGAATTACACGAATGGCACGAATTGGGAAGGGAATAAATTTTTCCACGAACCCCGGAAAAACCGGGGCAAGTGTGGGCGCGAATGACCCTGGCAAGGTCAGGGAGATCGCGAATGGGTTGGGTAGGGGCGCAGCGGTGGGATTAGTCAACTGCTTGAACCAGACTCGCGCTGCGCCCTGAGAGGAAGAAGAAGATCACCGCGGAGGCGCAGAGGGAAATGGGCTTGCAAATAGAAAATCAGGGTAAAATTAGACGTTTGCGGCAAATTTCTCCAGCGGAGGTGACGGATGATCACGATCTACAAGAATACAGAATCCGGACTGGAAGTGATCCCCGAAGTGGTCACCGGTTGTTGGGTGAGCGTGATCGACCCGAGTTCGAATGAGATTGAGACCCTCACCGCGATGGGCGTGCCGCAAGATTTCATCACCTACCCGCTGGACCTGGACGAGCGTGCCCGCTCGGAACGTGAGGATGATGGGACGCTGCTGGTGGTGCTGCGCGTGCCGTTCTTTCAGGGCACCAAGACAGATATTCCTTACATTACCATCCCGCTGGGCATTATCCTGACGAATCGGTTCTTGATTACGGTTTGCCGGCGGCCCCATGAGATTTTGCAGGATTTGAGTTCGGGAAAGGTGCGCGGGCTGTCGACCGCCAAGCGCAATCGCTTTGTGCTGCGCATCCTGCTGATGGCGGCGACGCGTTACCTCAATTACCTGCGCGAGATTAACCGCATCATCGAGACGCTGGAAGACCAGATTGTGCTGGCTTCGCGCAACCGGGAGATGCTGGAACTGCTGAAGTACCAGAAAAGCCTGGTGTACTTCACCACCGCGCTGCGTTCGAACGAGTTGATGTTGGAGCGCTTGCAGCGCTGGCAGGTGTTCAAGGCCTTTGCCGACGACGAAGATTTACTGGAAGATGTCATCACCGAGAACCAGCAAGCCATTGAAATGGTGGGGATATCCACCACCATTTTGAGTTCGACGATGGATAGTTTTGCTTCGCTGGTTTCGAACAACTTGAACGAGGTGATGAAATTCTTGGCCTCGGTCACTGTGGTGATGAGCATCCCCACGATTGTGACCAGCTTCTTTGGAATGAACGTAGGCTTGCCGTTCCAAGAACACCCGTGGGCTTATGTTTTTATTATCGGTTTGTTCGTGGTGATGTCGGCGATCGTGGTAATTATCTTCAAGAAGCGGGATTGGTTCTAGCCGGGGTTATACAGCGTCTGTGCAGCAGGGAGGAAAGGCTGATACAATCCCGGTATGCAAGCAAAACCGGCACACCTTCGACCCAACGGATACAAACCGAACCTGGCAGACAATGCCGGGTTTATTCGCTTTGAAAATTTGACAAAAGGCTACCTTGAAGCGGGGCGAGAACGGCTCGTGCTGCATGATGCCAACCTGAGCATGGCTCAGGGCGAATTGATCGCCATTCTGGGTAAGAGCGGCAGCGGTAAAACCACCCTGCTCAACCTGATCAGCGGCATTGACCAGGCCGAGAGCGGCGAAGTCTACGTGGGCGGGCTGCGCCTGACGGGCATGGGCGATCGCGAGCGAACGATGTTCCGGCGGGAGAAGATAGGTTTCATCTTCCAATTCTTCAACCTCATCCCGACGCTGACGGTGTGGGAAAACCTGACCCTGCCGTTGGAATTGAACGGGATGTTGGACGCGGAGGGACGGCAGCGGGCGCAGAGCTTGCTGGCGGAGGTAGGCTTGCAGGGCAGAGAGAAAACTTACCCAGATCGGCTTTCGGGCGGGGAGCAGCAGCGCGTGGCTATTGCCCGGGCGCTGGTGCACGACCCCATGCTGGTGCTGGCGGACGAGCCGACCGGGAACCTGGACGAGGACACGGGGCGGGTGATTTTGAACCTGCTGGACCGGCTGACGCGCCGAGCGGGCAAGAACATGCTGCTGGTGACGCACAGCGCCGAGGCGGCTTCCATTGCCGACCGGGTGCTGACTCTGCACGAAGGGCGGCTGGTGGAGGTTGAAAAATGAAGCTGCGCGTGCTGCTGCGGGTGGGGTGGCGCTACCTCTCCCGGCACGCCTGGCAGAGCGCTTTGATGGTTTTGGGAATCGCGTTGGGCGTGGCGGTGGTGGTGGCCATCGATTTGGCGAATGCCAGCGCGGGGCGGGCCTTTGAACTGAGCACCGAAGCGCTGACCGGGAAGGCAACCCATCAAATCACCGGCGGGCCGCAGGGGCTGGACGAGCAGGTATACGTGAGCCTAAAGCGGGGTGGGTGGAGCGAACCGGCCGCGCCCGTACTGAGCGAGTATGTTTCCTCGGCGGCGCTGGGGGACGTGCCGATGCAGTTGCTGGGCATCGATCCGTTTGCCGACGCGCCTTTCCGCGACTTTCTGGGTGATCAAAACGGCGCGCCGCTGAGCGAGCTGACGGTGTTTCTTACCCGCCCTGGGGCTGTGCTGTTGGCGCGTTCGACGGCAGAACGGTATGGGTTGCAGGCCGGGCAAGAATTTGACATCACCGTGAATGGACGCAATAAGACGGTGTTTGTGGCCGGGCTGCTGGAGGCGAAGGATGATTTGTCCAGGCGCGCTCTGGAAGGCGTACTGCTGGCGGATATCGCTACGGCGCAGGAATTGACCGGGCGGATGGGTTGGCTGAGCCGGGTGGATATCATCCTGGATGCGGATCAGCCCGAAATGGCTGCGCGGTTGGAGGCTTTGCTGCCGCAGGGGGCGCTGCTGGTGAAGGCCGAGGCGCGCAGCTCGGCGGTGGAACGTATGACCGAGGCTTTCCGGCTGAACTTGAGCGCGTTAAGCCTGCTGGCCCTGGTAGTGGGGCTGTTCCTGATCTACAACACGATGACCTTTTCGGTGGTGCAACGGCGGGGGTTGTTTGGCACGCTGCGCTGCCTGGGCGTGACCCGGCGGGAGATCTTCGCGATGGTGTTGGCGGAAGCGGCCCTGGTGGGCGTGCTGGGGGTTGTGCTGGGCATTGGCCTGGGCATTGTCCTGGGTAGAAGCACGGTGGGCATGGTTTCACAGACGATCAACGACCTGTACTTCACCACAACGGTGCGGGATACGGGCGTGCCGGTGGAGAGCCTGATCAAGGGCGCATTGGTGGGATTGGTGGCAACGGTGCTCACAGCTGCGCTGCCGGCCCTGGAAGCGGCTTCGATCCCACCGCGGGCTGCGCTGTTGCGCTCGGGGCTGGAGGCGAAAGCGCGCCAATCCAGCGGCTGGGCGGCGTTGGGAGGGCTGGCGGTGCTGGGCGCGGCGCTGTTGGTGTTCCAGATTCCATCGACCAGCCTGGTGGTGGGGTTTGGGGGCACACTGCTGACCGTACTGGGGGCGGCGCTGCTTTCATCGGCGGCGGTGGTGGCACTGGTTTGGCTGCTGGCTCCGCTCACGCGGCGGCTGTTTGGGCTGGAAGGCAGGCTGGCCCCGCGCAACCTGCTCAATTCACTCAGCCGCACCTCGGTTGCGGTGACGGCTTTGATGGTGGCTGTGGCAGTGACCATCGGAGTGGGAATCATGATCGATGGGTTCCGCAACACGGTGGTGCTGTGGATGGAGCAGACCCTGCAGAGTGACATCTACCTTTCTGCGCCGACCTTCACTGCCACTACACCCTCATCACCGATCGATGTGGGTATTCTGGCGCAATTGGAGCAGTGGCCCGGTGTGCGACGGGTGGATTTGACCCGCTCGACCACGGTGATGGCCCGGCAGGGACAGGTGAACCTTTCGGCCATGCTTAACCCAGATATTGGAGACGAGCGGGCTTTTGTGAGCCTGGAAGGGTCGAAGGACGAGGTGTGGAAAGCGTTGGAAGCGGGCGGAGTACTGCTCTCGGAGCCGCTGGCCTACCGCCTGGGAATGACGGAGCCGGGCAAGGAGATTGAACTGGAGACGCCCGCGGGTTGGCGCAGCTTCCGCGTGATCGGTGTGTACTATGATTACGCATCCAGCGAAGGCTTAATCTTGATGGGGATGGATGTTTACCGGCGGTTGTGGGCCGACGAGGCTGTGACGGCGGTGGGGCTGCGGCTGGAGCCAGGACAGGATGCCGACGCGGTGACACGGGCCATGCAGGATGGGCTGGGTAACGGGCAAGCGATGTTGATCCGGCCCAACAAGAATTTGCGAGCCGACGTGCTGGAGGTGTTCGACCGGACGTTTGCCATCACCGTGGCGCTGCGCGTGCTGGCGACGGTGGTGGCCTTCATTGGCGTGCTGAGCGCGCTGCTGCTGTTGCAACTGGAAAAGCAGCGCGAAATCGGCATTCTGCGGGCTCTGGGCCTGACCGGCGGGCAACTGCGTAAGATGGTGCTGGTCGAGACGGGCATGATGGGCTTGATGGCAGGATTACTGGCGGTGCCGGTGGGGTATGCTTTGGCGATGATCCTGATCTATGTAATTAACCGGCGCTCGTTTGGGTGGACCTTGCAAGCTTCGGTTTCCATCGAGGCGCTGGCGCAGGGGGTGCTGGTGGCCCTGGTGGCGGCGCTGCTGGCGGGAATCTACCCAGCGTTGCGCATGAGCCGCATGGCGGCGGCAGAGGCGATTCGCTATGAGTAAGGTGCGCTGGTGGGGCTGGGCGGTGGTGGTGCTGGCTGTGGCGGCAGTGGGATTGGGGCTGGCGCTGCGCCCGCGGCAGGCGGGGAGCGTGCAGGCGCGGCTGGAGGGGCTGCCTTCCGCGGATGGAACCTTTGCGCGGGCGGATGGGCCGGTTGTGTTTGAATTTCCCAAGGATCACGGCCCGCACCCGGATTTTCAGACCGAGTGGTGGTATTACACGGGTAACTTGCAGGCGGAGGATGGGCGGCGCTTTGGCTACCAGTTGACTTTTTTTCGAAGGGCGTTGAGTGCGCCCGAGGTGCGCAGCGAGCGAGAATCACCGTGGGGCGCCGACCAGGTGTACCTGGCCCATTTTGCGCTTTCGGACGTGGATGGGAGGCAGTTTTTCGCCGAGGAGCGTTTTGAGCGAGGGGCGGCGGGGCTGGCGGGGGCCGAAGGCGAGCCAAGCTTCGCCGTGTGGCTGCAGGATTGGCGCGTGGAGCAGACCGGGGAGGATACCTACCGGCTGGCTGCCGTGCAAGACGGGGTGAGTATCGCGCTGGAACTGGTTGACCGCAAGGGGCCGGTGCTGCAAGGGGAGGCGGGTTACAGCCAAAAGGGGCCTGAGGCGGGCAACGCTTCGTATTACATCAGCCAGACGCGGCTGGAAAGCGGCGGCACGATCCGCGTGAATGGCGAGGATGTGGCGGTGCGCGGGTGGAGCTGGATGGACCATGAGTTTAGCACCAGTGCGTTGAGCGCGGGGCAAGTGGGTTGGGATTGGTTCTCGATCCAATTGGACAATGACCGCGAGATGATGGTGTATACCTTGCGCAGAGCGGATGGGAGTATTGACCCGTACTCGAAGGGCACACTGATTTTTGAGGACGGCGACACGCGAGTGCTGTCGGCTGAGGATTTCAGTATCGAGGCCACGGAGCAATGGCAAAGCCCGCGCAGCGGGGCTGTGTACCCGGCGGGATGGGTGATCCGCGTGCCGGGCGAGGACCTGGAATTAACGGTCAGGCCACTGATGCCCGACCAGGAATGGCGGGGGAGCTTTATCTATTGGGAGGGGGCTGTAGTGGTGGATGGGAGATGGGGGCAGGCTGCGGTGAGTGGGTTTGGGTATGGTGAGTTGACCGGCTATGGGCAGAGCATGGAAGAGCGGTTTTGATGGATTCAGAAGACCCTAAGGGTTTCGGAAAACCCTTAGGGTCTTTCCAAGTAGTCTTAGGATGGGGTTTTAGGATCTTGAGGGACGAGGGGGGAAGAGGGCGACGGCGGCAAAGACCAGGTCGATGAGGATCAAGACGATGATGGGGATGGTTGCCGCACCGGTGAAGGCGGTGGGGAAAGCCTGACCAAGGCGGACGAGAGCCGGGCCGAACAAGAGCAGCAGGATGGCCGCCAGGGTCGTTAGAAGGAGCAGCCCTGGGCGCCAGAGATTGCGTTTCAATACCAGCCACGCATTTAACCCGAGTAGCAGCACGAAACTGCCCACAATCAACCAGCCCAGGCCGGTGGTGAACAGAATCCCCACGAAGCGGGGGTTGACAAGCGATAGGACGATCGCCATCATGAGGGGAAAGAGGACGCTTAAGGCGAACATCCGCGAACGTTGATTGGCTGACATGGCTAAATCTCCTTTCATTTGTGGATTTGCCAAAACGATATATTCGGTTAACACGTTGACCGGCAGTTCGAATAATTCGTTGATCCAAATGCCGGTTACTGACTCGTGCCCGAACTGCCGAGGGTTGGCCAGCTTGGCATGGAACACCTGCTGTAGTTCGTCTCCGAACAGGCGGTAGTACTCCGCCGGGTAGAGGTGAATCAGCCCGGCGTAGATGAACTTGCTCAGGCTGCCGCGGCGGTTCATGCGTGGTATTCGCTCCAGTTCAAACGAGCTACTTGCAAGATCGAATTCAGCCGGTCGATTTCGGCGGATAGGATGCTGCGGCCTAGGTCGGTCAGGCGGTAAGCCTTGCGGGGCAGGCCGGGCGCGTCGGCGGGCTGCTCGAGGTCATCGAAGCGCTCGATCCATTCCTGTTCCAGCAGGCGCTTTAAGGCGCCGTAGAGGGTGCCAGCGGTGAGGTTGATCCGCTCACGGCTGAGGTCGTAGACATCTTTCATGATGGCGTAGCCGTGGCGCGGCTGTTGGGCCAGGCTGAGCAGGATGAAGAAGGTGGTTTCGGTAAGGGGCAGGTGTTGGGCGGGGGAGGAGTTCATTTATATCGTTTCTCTATATATAGGTTAACGATATATTAGCATTAAGTAGAAGTGGAGTCAAGTAGGGAAAAAAGGTGTGTGTTCAGTTAGGCCAATCTGCAGTATTAGATTAAGTCGCACTGGAGTTACTTTCTCAAAAAAAGTTATTGTGAGCCACAAAGCATATAATTAACACTATTATCCAGCGTGTCAAATATGAGGTAAGACCATATTCCAGTTTCGAGATTCATCACCTGAGGATATGAATGATTCATATCTTCAACAACCAGAAAGTTTTTTTGAGAACACGAGACAATTTTGTAATCGTGATTACTTGTGAGGAAATCATACCTTTGTGGTTTAATGCCTAAAAATCGGATAGGGGGAAAACATACAGCGACAGGAATATGTGATAAATATTCAGGAACTAATTCATCCAATTCTTCTGGATATCTACCATTCTCACCTCGATAATGTTGAATTGCAGAGCTTATCTGATTACCACTCTCCCGATGAATTGCATCGCAGCCGGAGTTGTATAATCGGCTGCCATAATAGGGTAAGATATACGAGCTTGGAAAAACTAGGCAAGCGATGAGTAAATATAAGATCAAGGCCCGGGTAGAATGATTTTTCCGGCTGAAAAATATTGCATCCCTCGCTCTATTTCCAAAAATGAGAAAAAACCAGAACACGATTGCGAGAAATGTTGAAACAAAAAAGAAAATTATAAAAAAGTAGGTATATCCCACCAGATATGAGTATAGGATTGACAGAAACATCATCGATAGGATAGCAAATCCTATCATGTAGAGCATCTTTTTCTCCTTGCCACGTTCGAATAAATATATCACCACCTTATAAAATTTAATCGCATAAACGACTTGCAGAGGGATAACTATAAGTAAGATAATTACAAAAAAAACCAGCATTTTAGTGGCCTTTCAGTCGGTTTAGCCTAAAGGCAATAGATATGGGAGTGTGATACCCAAGGTGGTTGCTTGGCGTGCGTCTATTCAATAATCCAACATATTACGTTTCTGCGGTAATCGAGTCATTTAATAGAAAGGATTTCTTGAATTGCCCAATTCGCTCTGGCACTAACCAAGTCTTCCTCATAATCTTGCCCTTTATCGTATTGGACAGCCCATTCTAACGCGGGCAAAGCCCGGTCATCACCTATACGTCCCAATATAAAAGCAGCGTTGTATCGGACATCAGGATCAGAGTCTTCTAAAAGTAGTTTTATCATAGGGTTTAAAAGCTCTATCTGATACATTTCATTAAACTCAAATTCGGTGCAAACACATAAACGGACAAAACTTAGTGGATCATCCAAGAGTGGGGTAACCAATTCTAGATTTTTCTGGGGATCGATCAAGAGAAGCAACTCTATCGCATCACATCTGCGCGACGGATCTGGGTGCAATAGTTCGGTCTTTATAGTTGCGGTGGCTCTTTGTTTGTTTACATCGCTCAGATTACGCAGGTTTTTCACCGCCAATTCGAATTTTTCAACATACCCGCTATGGAGGTCGTCTAGGAGGATTTGGAATTCTAGTGGAAATGGTTCGTTGTTATAAATATCACCCATTTTTCATTCCGATCTAAATTCAATTTAAATCTATAGCTGCCCTGTTGGCAAAAAGGATGCCGCAGTACAACCTATCAAAGCTGAGTTATAAACGGTTGCCAGGCAATCTATTATATTTCGCTTCTGGTGGCGCAAGGTCATTACTACTGTTAATGTCCGCCAACAAATTAAGTTTCTGTTTTACATTGGGTGCCGTAAATGTGTTGTCATCAGAAAACTCCTTGTCGCAATGCCTTTTCTGGCGCATTCGTGATGAGTTCAACCCCCTCCTGATCTATTAAAGTCAATAAGATTTGTATGACCTTAAGGATATTTTGTATTGTTTGGGGGTTTCACGGTCACCACTTGGAGTAGTCTTTGGTCATGCCACGGTATTCGATGAAGGGCTCGTTGATGATCTTGGCGGCTAACTCGATCTGGCAGGATTCTTCGAGGGTGGAAGACCAGTGGAAGGCTTCGTCGAGGGTTTGGCCGATGGCAAAGCTGCCGTGACCGCGCAGCATGATGATCTTATACTGGGCCAGGGCCTCGGCAACCTTGCGGGCCATTTCGGGCGAGCCGGAGGCGAACTCTTCGGTGACCACGGGGATCTTTTTGAGCAGGTAGGAGGCCTCGTTGTCGATGGGCACCAGTTCGTCGCGGGAGAGGGAGAAGGCGATGGCGGTGCGGGGGTGGCAGTGGACAACAGCCAGGGCGGGGGTGTTCATGTAAATGGCGCGGTGGACGACCAGCTCGGTGGAGGCCAGGGCCACGCCGCTGTCGTTTTTCTCCAGGCCGGTTTCGATGAGGTCGTGCATTTTCAGGCGACCCAACTGCGCGCCGCGGTGTTTGATGATGACCCGGTCGCCCAGGCGGATGCTGAGGTTGCCGCCGTGCGAACTGATCATGCCGCCCTCGTAC
>JAEXTI010000518.1 GCA_023406965.1 Chloroflexota bacterium | reverse complement strand
AACAAAAAATCCTCTCGATGAGAGAGGATTGGGTAGTGCCGAAGGAGGGATTTGAACCCTCATGAGAATACTCTCACTACGCCCTGAACGTAGCGCGTCTGCCAATTCCGCCACTTCGGCTTGCGTCGAGTATTTTATCTCAAACTGCCGATTTGTCAACCCTATTGGATTCGGGAGATTTAAAGAGAAGGATGACGATGCGAGGGTACATCTGTACCCTCAACCTTACCCGGTGTTCGTCACAGCTGATTTTGACGAGTCTTGTAGCGGCGAGGCGAGATTCGGTCAGGGGATAAGCCCGGTTCTGGGAGCCTCGCCGTCTGGTGATACCTATTTTGTAATAGCTCAGGTAGAGGGAGAGAAGTTCCAAATTTGAGGTTGTAGCGGGCGGGTCTGCCGGGTGGGGCCTGGCGCCAGATCAGATGAGAAGGGCTGTTGAGCGGGGGTACATTGCCCGCGTTAAAGACCCGCCGCTACGCAGAATGGTGAGCGAACAAAAATTTACACCACCACGCCGTGGAGGGTGAGTTCTTCTGCCAGGTGGCAGGCCACCTGATGCCCGGGCTGGATCTCGCGCAGGGCGGGACTCTCGGTGCGGCAGATGTCTTTGGCATAGGGGCAGCGCGGGTGGAAGTAACACCCCGAAGGCGGGTTGGCCGGGTCGGCCACATCGCCTTGCAAGATGATGCGCTGCGCTTTGCGGTTGGGGGTGGGGCTGGGCACCGCCGAGAGCAAGGCCTCGGTGTAGGGGTGCTTGGGTGAGATGAACAATTGCTCGGTGGTGGTAATTTCGACCAGCTTGCCCACGTACATCACCGCCACCCGATTGGACAGGTATTCCACCACGCTCAGGTCGTGGGAGATAAAGATGTAAGTGAGGCCCAGTTCGGCCTGCAAATCCTGCAACAGGTTGAGGATTTGAGCCTGCACGGATACATCCAGGGCGGAGACCGGCTCATCGCAGACGATCAGGCGCGGGTTGAGAGCCAGGGCGCGGGCAATGCCAATTCGCTGGCGCTGACCACCCGAAAAAGCGTGCGGGTAGCGGCGCATGTACTCGGGGCGCAAGCCCACCCGCCGCAGAAGATCGGCAACCCGGTCTTCGATTTCGCTGCCCTGAGCCACCGAGTGGATACGGAAAGGTTCAGCGATGATGTCCATGACCGTCAGGCGCGGGTTGAGCGAGGAATAGGGGTCCTGGAAGATCATGCGCAACTCGCGGCGATAGGGTTTGAGCTCTTTCTCGGGCAGGGTAGCCAGGTCCACCTGCCTGTCATCGGTGGTTGTGTAGGTCACGCTGCCACCGGTGGGTTGATAGGCGCGCAGCAGGCAGCGCCCAATGGTGGTCTTGCCGCAGCCGCTTTCGCCCACCAACCCCAGGGTTTCTCCTGCTTTCACTGAAAAGCCTACGTCATCCACCGCTTTCACGTGGCCCACGACGCGCCGGCCAAAGCCTTTGCGAATCGGAAAATACATTTTCAGGTTTTTGACCGCCAGCAAGGTGTTAACGTCTTCGGGAGTGTTCTCGGTCATCTTATTCTCCGTAAAGCCAGCAGCGGACGGCTCGCTCGGAACCGGGTAGCGTTTGAAGCAGGGGGCTTTTCTGGTCGCACAGGCCGGCTATGCGCTGCGTGCAGCGTGGGTGGAAGGCGCAACCCTTGGGGCGGTTGTAGGGGTCGGGGACCATGCCCTTAATGGGGTCCAGTCTGCCCCGGTTGCGCTGCCCCAGAATGGGGATGGAGCGCATCAAAGCCTGAGTATAGGGGTGCTTGGGTTCGTTGAATAAAGAAGCCGTGTCGGCTTGCTCCACCACCTCGCCCAGGTACATGACCGCCACCCGATCGCAGGTTTCGGCCACCACGCCCAGGTTGTGGGTGATGAGCAGGATAGACATGCCGAAATCGTTTTGCAGCTCCAGCATCAGCTCGAGGATTTGGGCCTGGGTGGTCACATCCAGAGCGGTGGTGGGTTCGTCGGCGATGAGCAGCTTGGGGTGGCAGGACAGCGAGAGGGCGATCATGGCGCGCTGGCGCATCCCACCGCTGAGTTGGAAGGGGTAAGTATCGATGCGCTGCTCGGGCTTGGGGATGCCCACCCGATGCAGCATCTGGATGGCCTGTTCGCGAGCCTCGGCAGCGCTGACGGGCCGGTGCAGGCGGATGGCTTCGGTGATCTGGTCGCCGACCGTGTGAACCGGCGAGAGCGAGGTGAGCGGTTCCTGAAAGATCATGGCGATTTCGCCGCCGCGGATCTGGCGCATGGCGCGGCTGTTGGGTTTGAGAGCCGCCAGGTCAATGACTTGTTCGGGGCCGTTCTCAGACGCGCTCCGCCAAAGGATTTGCCCAGATTCGATGCGTCCGGGGCGCTCGATGAGTTGCAAGATGGAATAGGCGGTGACGGTCTTGCCACAGCCGCTTTCGCCCACAATGCCCACCGTCGACTTGCGGGGAACGGTGATGTCGGCCCCTTCGACGGCTTTAACGATGCCTTCATCCAGGAAGAAGTAGGTTTTGAGCCCTTTGATTTCCAGTAATGGGGTTTGATTTTCCATGGGGGTCCTGGTTTCCTCCGGATTAGCGGGCATAAGGGTCGGCGGCGTCGCGCAGACCATCGCCTAAGAAGTTCAAGGCCAGCACCGAGACCACCACTGCCAGGGCGGGAATGAGCAGCCAGGGAGCTGTGGCGATGGAGCGGATGTCCTGAGCGTCTTGCAGCAGGACGCCCCAACTGACCACCGGCTCGCGTAGGCCCAGGCCCAGGAAGCTGAGCGAGGTCTCGGACAGGATCATGCTGGGGATGGCCAGGGTTACCGAGGCGATGATGTGGCTGGTGAAGGCGGGCAGCATGTGGTAGAAGATGATGCGCCGGTTGCTGGCGCCTTCCAGGCGGGCCGCGGTGACAAAGTCTTCTTCGCGCAGCGAGAGGAAGCGCCCGCGCACCACCCGGGCCAGGCTGGTCCAGCCGATGAGCGAAAGGATGATGGTGATGGCAAAGTAGACGGTTTCGGGCGACCAGGACAGCGGCATGGCGGCAGCCAGGCCCATCCACAAGGGGATGGAGGGGATGGAACGCAGGAAGTCGATCATACGCTGAATGAACTGGTCCAGGGCGCCGCCGTAGTAGCCTGAGATGCCGCCCAGGAAGATGCCCAGGATGAGGCTGAGCAGGACCCCCACCAGCCCGATGGACATTGAAATGCGCGTGCCCATGATCATGCGGCTGAGCAGGTCGCGGCCCAGACGGTCGGCTCCCAGCAGGTAAACGGACTGGGTCGGGTCTTGGGGGCCAAAGAGGTGCCGGTCGCTCTTAATTCCCAGGAACTCATAAGGCCAGCTCTTGACGAAGAACTTGAGAGGAATATCAACGCTGGTGTCCAGGGCAAATTCACGGCGCAGAGCAACTGGGTCGACGGTGCTGGTCAGACCGTAGACATACCAGCCGGGCTTGCCCTGTGCATCTTTGAAATGCAGCGCTTGTGGCGGAGCGTATAGATAGTTGGAGTTGGTAGCGCTGGGATCAAAAGGAGACAGGTAATCGGCAAAAAGGGCGATCAGGTAGATTAGAAGGATGATCACGCCGCAGATGAGGGCCATTTTGTGCTTGCGAAATTTCCACCACACCAGCTTCCATTGCGGCGCGACGAAAACCTTGGCCTCCACTTCTGGAGCAGATAAAGGTTCGAGGGGTTCGGCTAACTGAGGGTCAACGCTTGTCATCGCAGGTCACTCCCTATGCGGCCCGGTCATTGGTAACGGATGCGCGGATCTAACAGCGCCAGGAGAATATCGGACACGAAGGTGCCCAGGACGGTGGCGACACTGAGCACCAGGATCATGGACCCTGCCAGGTACATGTCCTGAGATTGCAAAGATCGCAGAAGCAAGGGACCGGTGGTGGGCAGGTTCATCAC
>JAEXTI010000506.1 GCA_023406965.1 Chloroflexota bacterium | reverse complement strand
TCCGAGTGCCGACCAATATTGTTATTGAAAAATCGTCATTTCGGCTGGAAGTATCCAAGGTAGTTCTCCTCAAGTGAATACCAGAATAAATATTCTAATTACGATAGTAATTATAAACATATTTTCCGCAATATGCAACAATCTTTTCAACACAAACCTTTTCAACCGTACTTTTGCCCCTCTCACAAAAGGGGGCGTGCCATGCGCCCAATAAGTATGGTATCCTGGGCCTGTTATTCACATCGCAAATAACTTTATTTGTTCCAGGCGAAAAACTTCATGCCTTTCAATTCGCACTCTAAAGCCGTCCTGCAAGCGCTCCTGGTCACCTTTCTATGGTCCACCTCCTGGGTGCTGGTAAAGATCGGCTTGCAAACCAACCTCCCCGCGCTTACATTCGCCGGGCTGCGCTACACTTTGGCCTTTTTGTGCCTGCTTCCCTTCGCGCTGACCAACCCCTCTCACCGCAGCGCCTTGGGCAACTTGACCAAAGCCGCCTGGGGAAAGCTCATCCTGCTGGGCATCGTTTTTTACGCCCTGACCCAAGGCGCCCAATTTGTCAGTCTCTCCTACCTTCCCGCCGCTACGGTCACGCTGATGATCAGCTTCACCCCCTTGCTGGTGGCTTTCCTCAGCGGCTTTCTCAATAAAGAAGCACCATCCAAAAATCAATGGCTGGGCATCGTCTTGTCCATGCTGGGAGTCATTCTCTACTTCCTCCCGCTCAACATTCCGGCCCGGCAAATGATCGGTTTGGTGGTAGCCCTTGGGGCGCTGGCTGCCAATTCTGCTGGGTCCCTCCTGGGCAGGCAAGTAAACCATCAAAGCCCTCTGCCCCCCATCCTGATCACCACCATCAGCATGGGCATCGGCGGAATGCTGCTTCTGGCAACCGGAGGGCTCACCCAGGGTTTCGGCAATCTGACCGCCACCCATTGGCTAATCATCGCCTGGCTGGCGGTCGTCAACACAGCCTTCGCCTTCACCCTGTGGAACCGCACCCTGCGGACACTGACTGCGGTAGAATCGAGCATCATCAACAACACCATGCTGCCGCAAATCGCCATTCTCGCCTGGATTTTCTTGAAAGAGCCCCTCAACCTCCGCCAAATCATCAGCATCCTCCTGGTAAGCGCAGGGGTGCTGGTTGTTCAATTAGGCCGTTCGACTCTGCAACATTCTAAGCGCTCATCCCGCCCCAAAACGGAGTAAACCATGCCCCTCTACTTGATCGTCCTTTTCATCTTTGTCGCCCTGGTTTTTGTAATCTGGCTGGGGTTAAGAATCCAACCAAAACCATTTCCGATTCCCGATCTTGTCGAAAAAGGCACGCAAACGGTCCCCCTGCCCGAAGGTCTCCCCACTCCCGTAGAGCGTTATTTCCGGACGGTGTACGGTGATCATATCCCGGTCATCAACACTGTTGTCATTTCCAGCCACGGCCGCATGCGCCCGTTTGGCGTCTGGCTCCCGGCTCGCTTTGTCTTTACCCATAACGCCGGCCAGGATTACCGCCACTATATCGAAGCAACCTTCTTCGGCCTGCCCTTCTTGAAAGTCAACGAAGGCTATATCGACGGAAAGAGCTTTTTCGAAAGCCCTATGGGCACCTACTATGACGACCCTAACTCCAACCAGGGCGCAAACCTGGCCCTGTGGGCCGAAGGTGCCTGGTTCCCTGCATTATGGCTCACCCATCCCAAAGCCCGTTGGCAAGCAGTCGATGATACAACCGCCATCCTGCATGTGCCTTTCGAAGATACCGAGGAAAACTTCGTCGTGCGTTTCAACCCGCATACGGCCCAGGTCGAAACGATGGAAGCCATGCGCTTTCAGTCGCCCAATGATAAGGATAAGGTCTTGTGGATCACCAGCGAAGTGCGGGCCGAAAATAAGCCGCCGGTGGGTTATGCCACCTGGATGGACGTCGGCAAGCCTTGGGCAGGGTTCATCGTCGATGAAATGCGCTTCAACCTGGATGTAAGCGAGTACATCCGCGCACGCGGGAAATAAACCCGGCGCGAAACATGCGAAGATCATCCGTGCGTCCCTATGATTGGGGCGCACTGGCCTTTTAACCGGTCAAGTGGACAGGTTCAGGTAGTCTCCCCAGATAGCACAAAGGTGCCTACGGCATGGTATGCTGAGATTATTGAATACTTCAGCAAGGAGAATGATCCATGATTGACCAAGCAGAACTCTCTCGATTAACCCTTGAATATGGCGGCGATTGGGGCTTGCAGCATTCCCACAGGCTCCTCAAGCTGGTTGCCGAAATCGGCCGAGGATTGGAATTCGATGCCGAAGTCATGTGGATTGCCGCCTATTTGCACGACTGGGGTGCTTATCCCGCCTGGGCGCAAAAAGACGTTGATCACTGCCTACGGTCAAAACAAGTCGCCGCTGAATTCTTGACGACGCGAGGCTATCCTGAAGACAAGAAAAACCTCGTGCTGGAAACCATCGAGTTTCACCACGCCGCGGGCGCAGAGCGCAGTTTAGAAGCCACCTTACTGCGTGACGCAGATGCGTTGGATTTTCTGGGCACGGTTGGGGTCCTGCGCAATTTCGCGATCAACCCGCGCGAACTGCGCAAGGCCTATAACGAAACTATTCGTCGCAGGGACCGGTCGCTCAGTATTCTCTCCTTGCCTAGAGCACAGGAAATCGCTGCCGA
>JAEXTI010000503.1 GCA_023406965.1 Chloroflexota bacterium | reverse complement strand
GACGTCCAGAATTGCCCAGACGCCCTTGAAATTTTTAGCAAGCAAAATGCGGACGGCTCCTGGTTCTCTGGCGGCTCGTGGGCCGAAAAACCACCTTATGTGCTAAAAGGCATGCCAGAGGGCTACGATCCCGAAACGCCAAAGTACGTCACCGCGGTATGGATCCTGCCCCTGCTGGGAGAAATGGGCTTTTCGGCAGCAGATGAGCGTATCCGTAAGAGTGCGGAATATCTGCTTTCTTTCCGCACAGAGAAGATTGATGTTTCACACCGGGTTTTCAATGACCCTACTTACACCCCCGACTATAGCGAGTTTGGGCCGTGCTGGCTGGGTAAATGGTTGTTTGCCCTGGCAAAGGTGGGCATGCAATCAGACCCCAGAGTGAGACGAGGATATGCCGTGCTGGCGAGAGCGCAGCGGGAGGATGGAGGCTGGGTTTTACCCATGCATTACCGCGAACGAAAGTGGACTCGCAGTTGCCCGTTTTCATCGGCGAACGCCACGCTGGCGTTATACCAATCGGGCTATCCTGAATACCGGGACGCTCTTCGGCGGGCAATCGAATTCCAGTTGTGGCATTTATCCATCAAAGAGCCCGCGGAAATCCAACGCTTCTTCTACCACGGACACCAAACGATCCGCGAACTGACCATGTTCGCCGATTTGCAAGTGGGGCTAGATTCCAAACCGGTGCAGGCGCAGTTGGAGTGGCTGATGACCATGTACCAGCCTGGCGAAGGACACTTTCACTATGCAGGTAAGCCCGTTTCAAAGTTCACCTTCCGGGCAGATGCAATGGAGACAAGAATCGCCAAATACAGGCTATACCATTTGATCGAAGACGATTGGTTGACCTACTATGCGACTCGCATCGCCGTCCTGCTAAACGCTTGTTGATAATTACCCACAGTTCAGGTTAGGGATCAGAAACCTGTCAAGGCACGCTACTGCGGGTGATGCCAAAGGACTCGCAGATGGCTTCACTGCTTTCCACGATGGACATAATGGATGGGTCATCGCTGAACAGAGAGCGCACCTCGCCCAGCACTTCCAGCGAGCGCTCGCAGTAATCGGCTGTCTCGCCCACCGGGCGGTACATGCCCGCCAGCACCGAACCGTAGGTGTAGTAGTACACTACGGTGATCTGGTCAATTTTGCGCAGCGGGATGCCGGTAATCTCAATGGGCGGATCGGTGGCGGGATCGCAACCGCGCACCTCACAGCTCTCGGAAGCCGTGCAGCCCTTGACGGCGCACTTCAAGGCCGGGATGGCGCCCTCGTAGTTGCGGGCGCGCCAGTACACCATGCCCAACTCGGCATAGAGGTCCTGGCTGGTGGGGTCAATTTGCACAGCGCGTTCCACATTGCGCGAGGCAATAAAGAACTCGCCCATCTGGGAATACACTTTACCAATGGCCAGGTAAGGATTGGGGTCTTCAATTCCCAACTGTTTGTTCTTTTCGACCGCCTGGGCAAAAAAGTCCAGGGCTTTCTCATAGTTTTGCATCTGCAAAGTGTCGTTGGCCGCCGACATCCCCAGGAAGCGGTAGATGACTCCCACGCGGATGTAGAGGAAGGTGAGGTTGGGGGCAATTTCAATGGCCCGCTCATAGGCGGCTATGGCCGACTGGTAAGCGCCTAATGTTTCTAGCAGCCCCGCGTGAACGCGGTGCACATCCATCAAATGGTCGCCGCGCTGCAAAGCCTGATCAATGTACTGCTGGGCCTGATCATACTTCTGTTGGTCGAGGAGAATTTCAGCCGAATAGGCCAGCGCCAGAACGTTGTTTTGATCCAACACCAGGGCGCGCTGGGCAGCCTTCTCGGCCTCGATGAGCATATCGGTCACATCGTCGCCTTCCTGATACGTGGCATACCAGTCCAGGACAAAGGCTCGAATGGCATGGGCCGAGCTGGAATCGGGGTCGATTTCCACGGCCTTTTCAGCCGCCTCTAAAGCCTCGGTCAGGCGTGTTTCACGCCGTTCACTGGTCGTCAGTAAGCTAGAAGAGTAGGCTTCGATCTGGGCCAACTCCGCCCACAGCCCGGCATTGTTCGGCTCGGTCTCCACTGCCTGGCGGTACGCGGCAATGGCCCGATCCAGGTTGCCCGCCTGAAAGTGGGTCTGCCCTTCCATCGCATAGGAGTTGGACGTGCGTGTGGGGGTGGGAGTGGGGTCAAAGAACGGTTTGACCTCGCCCCGGTCGTAAGAACGCAGGAGAAAGACGCCGCCCAACAACACCACCAGCATCGCCAGCACGCGGTAGGGATTGGAATAGGGGCGTTCCTTACGAAACAGATACTTCTTCGACATGATCAGTTCTCGCCAGCCGGTTTGCTAAGGAGCTTCCGTGGCCGTGGGTTCTTGCGTGGGGGCACTTTCATCCAACTGGCCCGCACAATTATTGCTCATCTCGCCAACGTTGTAGAATTGCGTTTCATCATCCGGGAAGATTTGCAAAATGGACTGACCCACCCGCAGCGCTTCGCCACAGCGCCCGGAGAGTGACAGGGATAACCCCAACCGGGCGTAATACTCTACCGAAACTTCGTCCAGCGGCATCCCCTGGACCAGTTCGCCGGTTTCGGTTGCGCCGCCGGAGGTAGCCAGTTGCAAAGGCTCCACCGCCTCGCCATAACGCGCCAGCCGGAACAGGAAGGTGCCCAGGTTGCCATACAGCACCGGGTCGGTGGGATCCTGCTGAATGGCCTGTTCGGCGTACTGAATGGCCTTGGCATATTCACCAACGGTCATATAAGTACGGGCCGTGTATAAGTAAGGTAGGGGGTCGTCCGGTCGGAGAGCAATGGCGCGGTTGAAATGGGTGACGGCCATATCATATTGATTATCGTAACGATAATTGCGGCCCAAGGCCAGTTGCAGATCGGCCAGCATTTCATTCTGGCTCACCGCCGCCTGGAATTCATTAATCGCATCCACATAGTTGCCGGTTGCTTCCAGCACCAACCCGCGCGCGTAGTGCGTCTCCATCTCGTTCCCGGCAAACTGCTGGGCTTGCCGGGAGAGCTCGATCATGCGGTCGATGGTGGTCAGGTCGCCCTTGCCGGCAATTTGCTGCGTGGCCAGGGTCTCGGCATAAAAAGCGTACGCCAGGCCGTTGCCGGGGTCAATTTCGATGGCTTTACGCAAGGCAGCCTCGGCCTGTAAGTAATCACCCTGACGCCCCAAAGCCCAGCCCTGCAAAGCGTGGGCCAGGCTGTAATTGCTGTTCAAGAGCAGCGCGTTGGCAATGTTCGTCAACGCCGAGTCGTAATCGCCATACAGAATCTGCACGCGAGATACTTCAATGTAGGTATTGATATTGGTCGGGTCAGATTGGATGGCCTGATCGTAGGCGGCCACGGCCTGGGGATACTTGGCCTCTTCGATAAAAGAACGCGCATCTGCCAGAAAAGAATCTGGCGAACGAGTGGGGGTGGGGGTGGGGATAAACAGCGGCGGGGTGACGGGAACGATAAAGTAATTGACGTACAA
>JAEXTI010000495.1 GCA_023406965.1 Chloroflexota bacterium | reverse complement strand
TATCTAGGCTCCACAATTTCAACAGCCCATTCATCCGCCAGCCGAACTGTCAAACCGCTCTTCCCAAATGCCAGGTGTGTGTTCATCGTTTCGCCTGCCTGTTCCCTCAAAATTACTTCCTCCATTATAGGATTGATACTTAAATTGCAGCTACTCAACCAGAGGCGTAAGAAGACTGAATTTGAGGTATGTGTGGGGTGCGATGCACCCCACACATACCTCAAATTCAGAGACTTTCCTACACTTTGAGCAGTTATCTTAAATCACACCTGCCCCGAGAAACTCGGGGCAGGTGCATTGGGGAGGGAGGATGAAATTTACTTTACAACAGGCAGTTCGGCGCCAATCCACGCGCCCAGGCCACCGGCCAGGTTGCGCACATTGGTGTAGCCGTTCATCTGCAGCGCCATCTGAACGAACGAACCGCGATGCCCAGACTTGCACATGACCACAATCGGAGCCGTCTTGTCGGCGGGCAGTTGATCCAGGCTGGCAAACACTTCGCGTACCGGAATATTCACAGAACCTTCGATATAGCCATCCGCTTCCAGTTCAGAGGTCTCGCGCACATCCAGGATGAAGGGCGCAGCTTCGGCCATTTCCGCGTTCAAATCCGCGGCTTTGACTGTGCCAAAACCTTCCGGCAAATTGGACAGATACTCGTCCAGCTTCGCCAGCATCAACGCATCCACCGCTGGAGCGGTTCCGGCCACCAGTTCGCCCGCGCCTTCCGTGACAACCGGGAACTCGGCCTTCACCCAGCCATTCAAGCCACCGCCCAAATTGCGCACATCGGTGTAGCCCAACAAGCGCAGAGCAGCCATAGCCAATCCACCGCGGTGTCCAGAAGCGCAGTAAATCACAATCGGCTGATCCTGTGCAGGCAGCTTATCCAGGTTCTTGAGCAGCTCGCGAACAGGAATATTCACCGCGCCCGCCAGGTAACCGGCTTCGAACTCAGAGGCCTCGCGCACATCCAGCAAGAAAGGCATCTTCTCAGCCATTTCGGCATTCAAGTTCGCCGCCGAGACGGAATAGAAACCTTCCGGCAGGGTGCTCAGGAAGTTCGCCCATGTGGCGTTCCAGTCCACCACGCCAGCCACCGGCAGTTCCGCGGCCTTCCAGGCATTGAACCCGCCACCCATATTGACCGCATCGTAGCCCAGCAGGCGCAGCGCCATCGTCACCACGCCCGCGCGGTGTCCCGATACGCAATAGACCACGATCTGATCTTCTTTCGAGAACTCGTTCAGGCTGGTCAGAACCTTATCCAGAGGGATGTTGACAGCACCTTCGATGTAGCCATTCTCGGCAAACTCTTTTTCGGTGCGTACGTCCAACAGGAAAGGCATCTCAGAAACCAAAAGTTCGTTCACGGAAGAAGCCTTCATCGCATAGAAACCATCCGGCAGGTTGCTAAAGAACGCATCCAACTCCGCCAGCATGCCCTCGTCTACAGCCGGAGCCGTCCCGACAACAGCCTCGGGCACAGCGCCAGTTTCAACAGCCAATTCGGCTTTCTTCCACGCGCCCAGGCCGCCAGCCAGGTTACGCACTTTAGTGTAGCCCAGCATCTTTAATGCCGACATCGCAAAGGCACCCCGGTGACCGGAAGCGCAGTAAATCACAATCGGCTCATCCAAACCGGGCAGTTTATCCAGGTTCTTGAACAGGTCACGAACTGGAATGTGCACCGCGCCGGCAATGTAACCATCGGCTTCCACTTCCGAAGCCTCGCGCACATCCAGCATGAAGGGTGCGCTCTCGGCCAATTCTTCGTTCAACTTCGTTGCGGAAACTGTACCATACCCGGCGTCCGCGGGCATTCCCGCGATCACTTCGCTCATCAAAGCCGCCCAATCCAACGGCTCGGCGGTCGCCGTCGGTTCGGGCATGGGCGTCGCCGTCGCCGGAACAGCGGTCGGCTCAACAACGGGGGCTACCGGTTCAACGGTCGCCACGGCAGGCTGGCAAGCTGACAACACCATTGCCAGCAATACGGTTAAAACAACCAGCACTCGAACTTTCTTCTCCATTTACTTTTCTCCTGAAACAGAAATTACTGACCTCCCACCGGATCCGGTGGCTGAGGAACAATCACGCTTTGGTTGGCTTCCAACTCTTCTTCGGCCACTTTATCCGCCGTCAAGAAAAGTTCGGGGTTGCCGTGGCAGCTATCGCAACTTTGATTCTGCGGCGTCACGCGCTGAATGTTATGCGGGGTGGCATAGGCCCATGTCGGCATAGCGTTAAAGTTGGGTAGCAAATTCTCGCCGTAGTATGAATAGCTGTCCGGAGCAATCGGAATGTGGCGCACGGTCACGTAATCATACGGCCTGTCCGCACTCTTCCGTGTGTTCAAGCCAATATAGAACCCCAAATACGTGGCATCTGTCTTGAAGAATGCGTTGCCCGTCTTATCGCTAACTGCAACGTGGCAGTTATCACAACTGGTGTACTGCACCGAGTGGCACACCTGGCACGAGAGATCGTTTCCGTGAATGGCATGCTGCGGAATCGTCTCATTCGAGCCGCCCACCTGGTGACAGTCGGTACATTCGACCGCTGGATCGCCCGCATATCGGTGCGAAGCCGCGTCCTCTTCGGTTGCGTGCATCTCTCCGCCCGTGTGGCACGAAACGCAGTTCATCCGCCCGGTGCGGAAGTGAACGTCCCCTGGAATTTCTTCATTCTTGCCCAGGTACTCGTTCCCCACCCGGCTGCCATGACAGGCCGTGCAGGTGCGAGTCATCGGCGGGGTCTTCACAAACAGGTGCCCATCCAGCAAGCCGCCGCCCACGTTTTCTGGCTGGCTGATATGGCACTCACCGCAGCTCGTGTGGCAGGTGCCGCAATGATTGCCAAACATCTCTTCCAGGTTTTCGTGGTTTTCGGGCACGCTACGCGCATCGATCTGCGTCCAATAGCCCGCCTGAGTATTGTGCAGTGCTGTTGAATAGGTTGATACGATATCTTCGTGGCACTCACCGCACAGCGCTTCGGCATCTACAATTGGGTTGGCAACCAGATCTTTGTGGGCCGCTTCCTTATCAGTCGCTTCTTGCATGCCCCCATGGCAGTAGGTGCAGCGCAAGAAACCGTGCAACGTTGTTGTATATTCTTCTGATACTAAAACCTTTTCCCAGGGCTCCAACGGAGCCACATCGCCACCTCAGCCGGCGCCTTCAGATTCCGATTCGGTCGTCTCTTCGGGCTTTGCATTTGCGATCAGTTGGTCTTTATCGGTGTGGCAGTCCAGACAATAGTTTGGTTCTTGAGTCGGTAAAGGCGCCGCGGTTGGCAACTCAACAGTCACCTCCGGCGCAATTTCCGTGGCTTCCGGTGCGGCTTTACAGGCTGTCAACGACAACGCTGCCATAGCTGCCAGGGCAGCCAGCCCAATCCATCGACGCGGATGGTTCATCGCTTCTCCTCCTTTTAACAGTCTACCTTTTGATAATAAATGGGAAATCCGATATCCTCTAGTGATTTTCGTCACAAAGTATATAGTTTTTACTTATCCGCTATAATAAGAGAAACTTATAGATCGGCTAAATATCATCCAAAAAAGAATAAAGGATTCCTGCTCATGCTGGATTCTCATCAACTCAATGTTTTTCTCACTGCCGCCGAAACGCTCAACTTTTCCAGAGCCGCTGAACTGCTGCACATGTCCCAGCCCAGCGTCACCCAACATATCCGGACTCTCGAGCAGCACTTTGGCACAGCTCTTTTCGATCGAAAAGGCCGCCAGCTTTCTCTCACTGAAGCCGGGATCGCCCTCCTCCCTTTAGCCCGCCAGATGGTGGCCGTGTCTTTACGCACTGATGAGATTATGGATCAGATCAAAGGCGATGTGCAGGGCAATTTAGTCATCGGCTGCAGCACCACTCCCGGGAAGTATATTCTTCCGGTATTATTAGCTGATTTCATGCGCCGCCATCCCCGCGTGAATGCTGCCTGCAACGTCACCACCCGCGCCCAGGCTCTCCAAATGCTCGAAAGCGGCGAGGTGAAGTTCGCCCTTTCCAGCAACCCTGAAGAGTTCTCTCCGAACATCGAATTTCGCAAGCTCATCGATGACCCCATCACGCTCCTGGTACCCAAGAATCACGAATGGGCCGCTCGTGGCCATATTCGCATCGAGGAACTCAAAAACGAACGCTTCATAATGCGCGAAGAAACCGCCGGAACCTACCGCACAGTCCGGGCAGCCCTGGCCCGTTCTGGGCAAAACATCAACGATTTGCGCATCATTCTATCCCTCGGAAACTCCGAAGCCATCGCCATTGCCATCCAGGAAGGGATCGGCGTCGGATTTGTTTCCCAAATGGTCGTAGAGCGCATGCCCAGTCCCCAGGCGGTCCCGATAATAATCCAAGGGCTCGAGATTCATCAGGAGATTTACATCGGCCGGAATCGTCGCTACGCCGAAGGCCGCTTGCAATCTGCCTTTTGGGATTACCTCATCAACCAGGCCCAACCGGTCATTCAGCGCCTCTCTCGCAACGATTTTCACCACCCTGGGTTATAAGCTAAGAGGATGATGAAAGTGATCGAATTGTCGGTATGGCCGGGTGATTAGCATCCAGACACACCTCACATTCGGGTCCTGTTCACATTCAACTGAATTTTTACCTGAAAACGAACCCAAGGATGGCAAGAATGACTCCATTGACCGAGCTGGCCCAGGGCAGCGCCCGCCCCTGGCCCGACGTTTCCTGGCTAGGCCCTGCACACCAACTGGCTCTCGATACTTCGTCTCTCATTAATCATTTACTGGTCGTGGATCAGCCGCTGTGGGTGATCGCCAGAGACCCAGGCATTGGTCTAGCCATAGAGGGCAGCCTCGCTCCCGCTGCCACCTCAGAAAATGCTGTGTTAGGTTTTCTCCCCGCCCTCCCAACCGAGAGTCTCGGCGACCCAGCCTTTAAAACCACCTACGGCACCCGTTATGCCTACTACGCTGGAGCCATGGCCAACGCCATTGCCTCTGAAGAAATGGTCATTGCTCTCGGTAAAGCTGGGCTGATGGGCTCCTTCGGCGCAGGTGGCTGCTTGCCGGCTCGCATCGAATCGGCCATTCAGAAAATCCAGCAAGCCCTCCCCAATGGCCCCTACGCCTTTAACCTGCTCAATTCACCGTTTGAGCCCGCCCTGGAACAGCGCGCCGTCGAGTTGTATTTGAAGTACAACGTGCCCGTCATCGAGGCCTCCGCTTACATGGATATGACCTTTGGCCTGGTGTACTATCGCGCCGCGGGTCTCGCGCAGTCTCCCGATGGCGGCGTTACCATTAATAATCACATCATCGCGAAAGTTTCCCGCAAGGAAGTTGCCAAACGCTTCTTAAGCCCCGCCCCACAGGACATTTTGAACAAGCTGGTCGAGCAAGGCAAGATCACGTCGTTGCAAGCCGAACTGGCCCGCCGCGTACCAATGGCGGATGACATCACCGTTGAGGCCGACTCGGGCGGCCACACCGACAACCGCCCTCTGGTCACCCTCATCCCCGCCATCCTGGCCCAACGCGACGCCTTCCAGGCTCAACACAATTACGCCGTTCCCGTGCGCGTGGGCGCCGGCGGCGGCATTGGTACCCCCTCAGCCGCGATGGCCGCCTTTGCAATGGGCGCCGCTTACGTAGTCACCGGATCGGTCAACCAATCCTGCCGCGAAGCCGGGGCGTCCCAATACACCCGCGAGCTACTCGCCAAAGCCGATATGGCCGATGTCAGCATGGCCCCCGCCGCCGATATGTTCGAGATGGGCGTCCGGGTACAGGTGCTCAAGCGTGGCAGCATGTTTGCCCCCCGGGCTGCAAAACTCTATGAACTCTATTCCCGCTACAACGCATGGGAAGAAATCCCGCTAGCCGAACGTGAAAAGCTGGAATCGACCGTGTTTAAGCGCCCGTTCGATGAAATCTGGGCCGACACGGTCAAATTCTTCACCGAGCGCGACCCGCATCAGGTGGAACGCGGCAACGCCGACCCGCACCAGAAAATGGCCCTCGTCTTCCGCTGGTACCTGGGCCTCTCCTCGCGCTGGTCCAACATCGGCGAGAAGGGCCGCGAGATGGATTACCAAATCTGGTGCGGCCCATCCATGGGCGCCTTCAACGATTGGGTCCGCGGTACCTATCTTGCGGAAGCGGCGAATCGAGGCGTCGTCGACGTAGCCTTACACCTGCTCACCGGAGCCGCCTACCTCACCCGTGTGCGCCAATTGGCCAACCTGGGCTTGCTACTTCCCCCCGAATTAATGGCCTACAAGCCCGATAAACCCCTGGTCTAAAACCAACAGTCTCACATGGGCTTAAACAAGCCCGATCAATAATCTCCCGGCTCAACCCCGCAGGGGTTTCTGCGTACTGAGGCAGGGTTTCAACCCGCCGTTTATCTGCCCCGCCAAGCCAGGGATTCATCGATCTCAACTTCCAGACCTGACAGGTTTCGTTAACCTGTCAGGTCTTCTTTACTCAATGATTGCCAATGTCAGCAAATACACCCCTTCCTGTCGCCAGCCAACCCATAAATCCCCCTCCACCAACCGGCTGCGCACATCCAATTGCCTCCACCCATCCAACGCACCTTCTCCTGGAAACACCTCGATTTCTCTAGTGTCTACACGCAATCCCGTGCGCAATGCTTTCAGCACGGCCTCTTTTGCGCTCCAAACCAGGTAAGGCCAATGAGACCCCTGCCCGTTTCGCAACTCCCACTCCGTATCGGTCAGGTAGTCTGCCATCCAGGTTGGATTGCTCTCACCCGCCTTCTCAAGGTCTGCTCCAATCCGCAGCCCCTTCGCATCCGTCCAGGCAGCCAGCGCCCGTTCCCCCCGGTGGCTGATCGTCAGGCAGCCCGGCAAGCGCTCCCCGGCTCGCCAGATCACAGGCGCGCCGCCAGCTTCCGGCTCAATGCTCAATTCCCCTGGCGCGCAGCCCAACAGCGCCGAAAGCAGCTTCTTGGCCGTCCAGCGCCCCATCAACCACTCTCGCCGCCGTTTCTCAAACCGCAACCCCGCCAGAATCTGCTGCTCGTAGTCCGAGAGATACTCCATTCCACCCTCTGTTTCTGCCTCTGTTTCTGCCTCTGTTTCTGCCCCCTCTCCCTCCGGGATCGCGAAGCATGCCACAGGCAGAGGGCCGCAAAAGTCCCGGCCCTGCCGGGGGGGAGGGCGCAAGGCCGGAGAAAATTCCCCGGCCTCGAACGCCTCACATAACCAGCGAACAGGCAGTTGATTCATTCGCCCTCAACCACATCCTTAAGCGGCTTGATCAGTGCCGCTTCCATCGTATAATCCAGCGCCGAAGTACGGTAATCTTCCAACTCCAGGAACAACTGCCCGTTCCCGTCCACCACCCGCGCCCGGAAGGACAGCCCATCTTTCCCCTCCACCGGCGCGACTTCGGCAAAAATCGGCGCGCCGTTCTTGCCCGCCTCGTATAACTTGATCTGGCGGATCGACTGCGGCAGAGCCAGCGCTCCTGTGCGTCCAATTTCCCACACACCCGCGGTCTGCAAGCACAGCTCGATTAATACCGGGGTGATCGGCGAGTTTTCTCCGGTCATGATGGGCGGCAGGTTCGACCGTAGTTTGCCCAACACTCGCCCATCCACCATCTGTACCCCCTCCAGCACCTGGAAGGCCGGTCCATGGAAGTACAGCTTATAGATATCTTCCGCCGAAATAGTCCGCCCCCCGTTCCAATGCGGTGGCTTGACCTTCGACACGCTCAGCCCCACTCCCACCGGGCACAAATTCACCTTCCCGCTGAAGTGCAGCAGCTTTTCATCTTTCTTGACCTTTGAAACCGAGGTCGACTCGAGGGTCACATACACCACCAGCCCGCTTGCCTCGCGCACGCCCTGTGCCTTCCAGGTGATTTGCCGCTTCTGGTCGCGGTAAAACTTGAACGGGGCCAAAAACTGGATGTCCTCCAGGCCGGTTACCAGGAAGCTGCCCCGCTCCGAGGCCAACACCGAAGCAATATGCCGCGCCGCCACAGAGAACCCTTCGATGCCCATCACGCCCGGCAGCAGCGGAATCCCGTTCATGGCGTGATCTTTCAAGAACGGCTCCGCGCGCGGATCCAGCTCAGCTTCCAGCAGCACGCCCGCTTGCAAATCCACTCTCGCAACCCGGCTGAACATGGTATGAATGGGCACACCTGAAGTTAAGGCCCGGTTGGCCGCTTCAACGTCCAGCCCGCCGTCCGCATGCCGGTTACCTTCCAACAAGCCTAGGCTGCCCGCCAACAGGATTTCACCGCCTTGCGTCCCGCGAATCAACTCGCGGCGCACCAGTCCCGCTGCTGTTTCCGGTTGCAACATCTCAATCCCGGCTCGTTTCATCAATTCTGGAATGAAGCCCCGGCTGGCCATCCCCACTTCGGCCCATGCGCCCCAATCCAACGTTAATGCCTTGATCTGCGGATACTCGTTCGGCAGAGCCGGCGCCAGCTTGCCCAGCAGGTCATTAGCCGCGCTGTAATCGGTCTGCCCGGTGTTGCCAAAGCGCCCCGCCACCGATGAGAACATCACCACGGCTCGCGGCAGTTTGCCCGACGCCTCGAGCGCTTTGAATACATGGAAGAAACCCACCGCCTTCACGCCAACCGTCTGGCGGAATTCTTCCACCGGTTTATTGTCCAGCTTGCGGCTGCGCTCCGACCCGGCTGCATGGATGAACACGTCCACCCTCTCCTCGCCAATCTCGGCAATCGCTCCGGTCACCGAAGCGGCATCGGTCACGTCACAAACCAGATAGACCGCCTTTCCACCGACTGCCTCAACAGCGCTGATCGTATCCAGGGTCGCCGAAGCGCGCTCCAATGCCGCCACCCGTTGATCCACTTGCGCCGGGGTCGGTTTCCCGCCTTCCTGCATCAAACGAGCCATCAACTCCTTCTTGAAAGCGTTCTTATCCGCTTTCAAGCTTACGAAATCCGGTGAATTTCGCTCCGGCAAGGGCGTGCGGCTGAGCAAGTAGAACTTTCCCCGCGTTGCCCGAGCCAGGTCGACCAAAATCGGCCCGGTAATCCCGCCCGACCCGCCGCTGACCACAAACACGCTGCCTTTAGGCAGTTCGAAATGCCCCTCGTCAGCAGGCCGCTCCGCCAGCGCCAGTGTGAAGCGCAAATCTCCGTCCCAGCCCACTTCCACCGCGCCGGGGTCATTCAAGGTTTCACGCAGCAGCAGCCCCGCCACATCACCATCGGGCGTCTGTGGGTCAAAATCGACCACCTTAACCAGCGTTCCCGGTCGTTCCCAGGCCAGTGCCTTGGCAAACCCACTCACCAGCCCGCCCAGCGGCGCGCTTGCCCCATCCGGCCCGCAGCCGTGCAGCCCACCCATGCGGGTGGCGCACACCAGGAAAGGCTCGCCTTGAATAGCGCGCATCACGTTGTACAGGCCCTCGGCCCGCCGCGAAACCTCCCGCTGCCAGCTTTCTACGTCCATCTCGGCGAACTTCGCCTCAACATCCAACCCCACCAGGAAGTACACGCCTTGTAGCGGGCCTTCGGTTTGGAACGCCGCGATCTTTTCGAGAACCTGACTTGGATTTTCGCTATCCACTGTCAGCACCTGCGCTTTGCGCCCGCGCAACCGCCGCGCCAGTGCGTTGGCTGTCTTACCCCGGTCCGCCACGATCACCACGCGGCTGCTCTCGCCTAATGTGACCCCCGTGGGCACGCACAAGTCCAGTTTCGGGCGCAGCACCGGCACGAGCACGCGCCGCGCAATGGCCTGCCCCGCCTCAGCCTCAACCGCGGCGTGAATTTCCTCAGCCACCGGCTGCGCTTCTGCTTGCTTGGCTGCCAACGCTTCGCCCATGAACTGCACCACTTTCGTCAGGGTGTTGTAATCCGAAAGGCGCAAATCCTCCCTCCGGGGAATATCGTAATGCGTGCGGATAGTGGCAAACAACTCGGCTTGCTTGACCGTGTCGATGCCCAGGTCCGCCTCCAGATCTAACTCCATGTCCAGCATTTCCACCGGATAGCCGGTCTTCTCGCTGACAACTTCAAGCACGTAAGCCTTGATCGACTCGCTGTCTGCTTCCGCAGGGACCTGGCTTGCTTCCACCAGAACAGGAGCATCTATCACGGGTTCGGACACCGTCACCGCAACCGCTTCTGCGGTTTCAATCACAAGTACCGGTTGCGAAGCGCCCAACGCTTCGCGCATGAACTGCACCACTTTAGTCAGGGTGTTGTAATCCGAAAGACGCAGGTCCTCCCGCCGTGGAATATCGTAATGGGTGCGGATGGTGGCAAACAACTCGGCTTGCTTGACCGTGTCGATACCCAAATCCGCCTCCAAATCCAGATCCATATCCAGCATCTCGATCGGATAACCGGTCTTCTCGCTGACCACTTCCAGGACGTAAGACTTGATCGCGTCGCTGTCAGCCGCAACGGTTGTTTCTGCTGAAACCTGGAGGGCGACAGCTTCTCTTGCGGGCTCAATGGCTGACTCGACCGCCGTGGGTGTCTCAACCGAGACCCACAACGTCGGCCCCTGCCCATATTGCCACTTCGACTTCGCGGGAGCCTGCTGCGGCGCGCCGGTGTGTTTCACTCGCAGCGTGCGTTGCACAGTTTCCAGTTCGGGGGCATGGTAACCACAGACCTCCGCCAGCCAGCGCTGGTAGATCGGCCGGTTGATCCGCTCTCCCACGCCCGGCACGCGCCGCATCAAAGTCAGGGCGATCTGCGAGCCAAAGCCAGCCCCCAGCCGCAGCGCGTACTGAACATCATACTGCCCGCCCAGCGACAGGTTCAAATCTCCCAATTCCGGATCCGGCTCAAAACCGTCATGGATGTTGGCAATGGGCGGCACCTGCTGGTTCTCCAGCGCTTTCACCGCCAGCACATCCTCCACTCCTACGCCCATCGCATGGCCCGTGTAACCTTTCGTATTGGCAATCACGACCCGGTTGGCCTGTTCGCCGAACACCTTGCGCAGCGCGCGAATTTCCGCCGAGGCGCTCCCGCCCCGCGCCGGGGTATAGGTCTCGTGCGAGACGAACACCGTCTGTGCCGCCATCTGATTTCTATCCAGGCCAAAGCGCTCCTCGGCTGTGCGCACCAGCCGTTCCATCACCTCGCCAACGTGTTGCGTGTCCAGGCGCGTGCCGTGGAAAGCGCTGTTGGCGATCTGCGTGGACAGCACCTCGCAAATCGGGCGCGCGCCTCGTTCAGCAGCGGCATCCGCCGCTTCTACCACCAGCGCGGCCCCGCCCATGCCCATGATCATGCCATTGCGCCGCCGGTCAAACGGCAGCACCGCCATGCGCACGTCCCCTTCCACGGTCGCCGCCCCGCTGGCCAGCATCCCCGTGCCAATCCAATTGGCCAGCGCCCCGCCCGTCACATCATCCCCCGCCACCACGATCACCCGCCGGCAGCGCCCCGACCGGATCCAATCTTCCGCCACCGCCAGGGCGTGCGTCGTCGTAGCACAAGCCGCGTTGACGTGGGTGTTCGGCCCTCGCGCGCCAATATACTCGGCAAACTGAGAATGCCCCATCGCCAGCACCCGGAAGACAAACTTGCGGTCGAATTGGTAGTTCAAAGCAGTTAGCTGCGCTTCCAATTCTCCAACCCGCGTTTCCAGGGCAGCACGCAAATCATTCTGCCCCTCGGGCACCAATGCCAACACGCCGCGCAGTTCATTCAACTGCCCCGCCAGCTTTTCATGTTCGCCAAACCGCCCGGTCTCCTCGGCCATTTCATCCAACCCTGGAAAAGCCGAGCCAAAAATCACGCCCGTCTCGTCCTGCAATGACTCGGGCAGCTTCCAGCGCTCCGGTAGGAACGTCCCCTTGCTGGTCTGGCGGTAAGCCATCACCAGCGGAATGCCTGCGTCTCGCAGCGCCTCGATCCCTGCCCCGATGGCCAATTGGGTGGAAATATCAAAAGCCTCCACCCGCTCAGCCGGCACGCCGAACTCCTCCACCAGGTCAAAGGCGCCCCGCTGTCCCCCCAGCTTCACCGCCTGGTCGGCCTGATCCAGCACCTCCATCACCGCGCCTGCCTCGCTCTTCACCAGTCGCGTCACACGCTTATCGATCATCCGCTGGCGCAGGTCCTCCGGCAGAATCTCAATCCGGTTTTCTCCGCGCAGCAAGTCGCGAATGTTCTCATCGTTGAACACATGCTTGCTGCGGCCCGGCAGCCCCAGCCCCGCGCCGGTCACCACCACCGACCCGGTCAACGGCAGCCTGCCGTCGTTCTCTGCCTGTGCGGTCTTCGGCGCATCCTGCACTACTACGGACTGGGCCACAACAGGCTGCGGGGCCGTAACAACGACGGAAGCCACTTCTGGCTCAACAACCACGGGCTCTTTTTGCCCCAGCGCCTCGCACATAAATTGCACCACTTTGGTCAGGTTGTTGTAATCCGACAGGCGCAAATCCTCTCGCCGGGGAAGTTCATAATGAGTGCGGATGGTAGCAAACAACTCAGCCTGTTTGACCGTGTCGATCCCCAAATCGGCTTCCAGGTCCAGTTCCATGTCCAGCATTTCCACCGGGTAACCGGTCTTTTCGCTGACCACTTCCAGCACGTACTGCTTTACTTTCTCCCCATCCACCGCTGCTCGTCGCACGGGCGCCAGCGCCGGGACCTCGACAGGTTGAGCGTTCCCGCCCACCCCCGCTGCGTACAGCCCGCACAGGGCCTCGTTGAAGCTCACCACTGCCCCCTTGCGTGGGTGGTTGGTCGCCAAAATGGTCACATCCTGCTTTTCTTTCAGGCAGTCCGTCGCCAAAGCATTCATCACCCGCTTGGGGCCGCACTCCACGAACACCCGCGCCCCTTCGCGGTACAGCGTGTCGACGCCCTTAATGAACTGCACCGGCGAAGCCACCTGTGCTGCCAGGATATCCAGGATTTTTTCTCGATCTGTTGGGTATAGTTCACCGGTCACGTTCGCCACCAGTTTGATCCGCGGCGCGTTGACGCCCATCCCGGCAATCACCCCGCGCAGCGGCTGGCTCGCCGCCGCCACAATCTTGGTGTGGAAGGCATGCGAGACAGGGATCTTGGTGGCTTGCAAGCCCGCCGCCTGGAAGGCCGCCAGGGCTTCTTCCACCCCCGCCGTCGACCCGCCGATCACCGACTGTACTGGGCTGTTGATGTTCGCCAGCACCACATATTCCTTGACGGATTTGAGGATTTCTTCCACCTGGGCAATCGGCGCGGAAACGGCTGCCATACAGCCGTTATCGGCTACCGACACCTTCTTCATCTCCCGCCCGCGCGCGCTCACCACTTGCAACGCCTCAGCGAAGGTCAGCACCCCCGCTGCCACCAGCGCTGCATATTCGCCCAGGCTGTGCCCAATCACCAACTCCGGCTGGAAGCCGAATTTGCCCATCAGGCGCAAAATCGCCACGTTGGCTGTTAATAATGCCGGTTGGGTGATCTCGGTGTTGCGCAAAGCTTTCTCAGCCTCCGCCAGCGAAGCCTCATCCCCCTCCACGTAAATATAACTGGTCAAGGGACGACCCAAAATCGGCTCCATCACCCGGTCAGCCTCAGCGAAGGTCTCCGCCACCAGCGGCTCTGCCGCGCACAGATCCTTGAGCATATTCACGTATTGCGAGCCTTGCCCAGGGAACATGAAGGCCAGCTTTCCCGGCGCGCCGCTGCCCCGAAACACGGAGTGCGCCTGCAATGCCTGCCAGGGATTGCTGCCCGGGTCGGCTTCCAGGCCTTTCAATGCCCGCTCGCCGCGCTTCATCAACTCGTCCAAATCACCATAATCGATCGCCAGCCGCTCCGCCTTGCCCAGCGCTTCCGCTGAAGGCACACCATTCTGCGGTTGCTGACCCTGCCGGGCCTGCTCCAAAACAGATGTCAATTGCTGTTTCAGTTCGTTGACCGAGTCAGCGCTCAAGAACAACAGTCCGCGATAAGGCTGCGCCGCTGCCGCCACCTGAGTCTCAATTGCCGGGACCGGAGCCGCGGCCTTGGCGAGACGCGCTGGCTGGAACTGCGCCTTTTGCTCAGCCAGCATACCCGGAATATACTCTTCCAGTACCACGTGGAAGTTGGTTCCGCCAAAACCAAACGCACTCACCCCCGCTCGCCGGACCGCGCCCGGCTTCATCTCCCACTCCTGCAAGCGGGTGTTCACCCGCAAAGGTAGTTGTGTGAAATCCAGGTTGGGATTGGGCCGTTCAAAGTTGGCCGAGGGCGGCAGCACCTTCTCATGCAGCGCCATCGCCGCTTTGAACAATCCCGCCGCGCCCGCCGCGCTCTTCAAATGCCCAATATTAGACTTCACCGATCCCAGGGCGATGCTGCCCGCCGGCAGCCCGAACTGCCCGAAAATCGCGTTCAGGCTGTTCACTTCCACCACATCCCCCACTTTTGTAGATGTGCCGTGCCCTTCGATCATCGAGGCGGTCGCCGGAGAAAGCCCCGCCGATGTCCATGCCCGCGTGACCGCTTGTATCTGTCCGTTTGGATTAGGCGCGGTGATGCCCTTGCCCTTGCCGTCGCTGCTGCTGCCAATCCCCCGAATCACCGCATAGATTTTATCGCCGTCCCGTTCGGCATCTTCCAACCGTTTGAGCAGGAAGATCCCCGCCCCTTCACCCATCACGAACCCATTGGCCCCGTCGGCGTAAGGCCGCGATCCATCGGCGCTCAACGCGCCAATCTTAGCAAATTTGACAAACGCCTCCACGCCCATGCCCCGGTCCACACCGCCCGTCAGCACCGCATCGAAGTTGTGCGCATTCAGCCCTTCAACCGCGCTCTGCAGCGCCGCCAGCGAGGAGGCGCAAGCCGCGTCGGTCACATAATTCGGGCCGGTCAGGTTGAACACGTTGGCCACCCGCCCGGCAATCACGTTGGACAGTTCGCCCGGCATGGTGTCTTCGTTGATTTCAGGCGTCGTCCGGCGAACGTTCTCCACCAGCCCCGCCAGCAAAGCCTGCTGCACGGCCGGGGATAGTTTTTGAAAGTCCGGCACCGCGCTCAACGCCTCGGCAAACTCCGGCACACGAATGCGCAAGGTGGTGTTGTAATGTTTCTCGCCGCCCAGCGCGTTGCCCAAGATCACCGCCGTCCGCGACAGATCCAGGGAGCGCTGCGGCTGCCCATAATCCTGCAAAGCCTGGCGACAAGCCGCAATCGCCCACTGCTGTGCCTCGTCCATCTGCCCCAGCACCCGCGGCGGGATGGCAATCCCCCATTTGAACGGTTCAAACTGAAAACCCTTCACCCAGCCGCCGATCTTGCTATAGGTC
This sequence comes from Chloroflexota bacterium, assembly GCA_023406965.1. Next base: position 9,307 of record JAEXTI010000495.1, on the reverse strand, counting down.
TTCTCCGGCACGCTCGGGTCGGGGTGATAGTACAAATCAGCCCGCCAGCGTTCCGCGGGCACATCCGTGATCGAATAACGCCCGCTCTTGATATTTTCCCAAAACGCCGCCGCGTCGTGCGCGTCCGGCATGATGGCCCCTATTCCGACGATTGCTACTGGTTTCTGTTCGTGCATGGTCCATCCTCCAGGGGTGGTCTCTGAGCGCAGGCAACACAAACACATCCCCTCCGGCTATCTTTTCCGGAAGGTTACGCGAGAGTTCACAGGCTCAAAGACGATTGTCTAAATTTCTTGGTGTAAAGCGTGTTGCGCTGCGGGGTTATTTTCCGCTGCTATGAAACCTGAAACACCTGGAAAGTTCAAGAGTTACGCACTTTATCAATTTGAGGTTCATGCGTCGCCTATCCCGGTGACTCCCACAAACCTAAATTTGATATTTTAAACATTAATTACTATAATATATCACATATAGTTGTTCTTCGAGGCTCCGCAGGCCCCGAAACCATTTGACCCTGAAAGGATGGCTATTATGACCGTCGAGCAGACCGCAGGTGAACTCTACCCTCCCTCCGCTGAGATCGTCAACGCAGCCCACATCAACAACCGGGACGTTTTGGCCAACATGGCCACGCAGGACCTGTCCAAATTCTGGGAAGAACAGGCCAAGGAATTCGAATGGTTTTCTCCCTGGGACAAGGTGCTGGATGACTCTAACCCGCCCTTCTACAAATGGTTCACCGGCGCTACCACCAACATCGTCTACAACTGCCTCGACCGTCACGTCGCCGGCTGGCGGCGCAACAAACTGGCCTTGCTCTGGGAAGGTGAAAACGGCGAGCAGCGCACCTTTTCCTACCACGCCCTCAACCGCGAGGTGTGCATGTTCGCCAACGTCCTGCGCAGCATGGGCGTTAAAAAAGGCGACCGCGTGACCATATACATGGGCCGCATCCCCGAACTGCCCATCGCCATGCTGGCTTGTGCCAAGGTCGGCGCGGTTCACTCGGTCATTTATGGCGGCTTTTCGGTCGAAGCCATCCACGGGCGCATCGATGATTCCCAGTCCAACGTCATCATCACCTGCGACGGCGGCTTCATGAACGGCAAAACCATCGAGTTGAAGGCCATCGTTGACGAGGCTCTAAAACGCTGCGCCACCGTCGAACACGTCATCGTCGTGCGCCGCACCGGTCACGAAGTCTCGATGGAATCCGGTCGCGACTACTGGTACCACGACTTGATGGGCCTGCCCGTGGCCCGCTCTACGGGCGGCGGCTCGCGCTGCGAAACCGAGGAGATGGACGCCGAAGACCCGCTCTTCCTGCTCTACACCTCAGGCACCACCGGCAAGCCCAAAGCCATCCTGCACACCCACGGCGGCTACATGGTCGGCGTGGGCACCACCCTCAAATGGGTCTTTGACCTCAAGGAAGAGGACCGCTACTGGTGTACCGCCGACCCCGGCTGGATCACCGGGCACAGTTACATTGTCTATGGCCCGCTGCTCCTTGGCGCCACCTCCTTCATGTACGAAGGCGCGCCCACCTACCCCTATCCCAACCGCTGGTGGAGCCTCGTTGAACGCTACGGTATCAATGTCTTCTACACCGCCCCCACCGCCATCCGCGGGCTGATGCGCTTCGGCGACGCCTGGCCCAACCGTCACGATCTCTCCAGCCTGCGCCTGCTTGGCTCCGTGGGCGAGCCCATCAACCCCGAAGCCTGGCGCTGGTATTACGAGGTGATCGGCAAACGCCGCTGCCCCATCATGGACACCTGGTGGCAAACCGAAACCGGCATGTTCATGATCACCCCTCTCCCCGAAACGCCCCTCAAGCCCGGCAGCGCCACCCGCGCCTTCCCCGGCATCGAAGCCGACATCTACGATGAAAACGGCCGGCCTGTCGCTCCCGGCGAGGAAGGTTACCTGGTGCTCAAACGACCCTGGCCCGCCATGCTGCGTACCATCTACAAAGACCCCGAGCGCTATGTCAGCCAGTATTGGAGCCGCTTCCCCGGCGTCTACTTCACCGGCGACAGTGCCCGCAAAGACAAGGATGGCTACTTCTGGATCATCGGCCGCGTGGATGATGTCATCAAAGTCTCAGGCTACCGTCTGGGCACCGCCGAGATTGAGAGCGCCCTGGTCAGCCACCCCTCCGTCGCCGAAGCCGCCGCCATCGGCATGCCCCACGAAATCAAAGGCCACGCCATCCATGCTTATGTCATGCTGCGCTCCGGCGTAGAACCCGGCGAGGATTTCGAGAACGAACTCAAACAGTATGTCGCCCACGAATTAGGCCCCATCGCCAAGCCCGAAAAGATCACCATTGTGCCCCAATTGCCCAAAACGCGCAGCGGCAAGATCATGCGCCGCGTGCTCAAGGCCCGCGCCCAGGGCTTGCCCGAAGGTGACCTCAGCACTTTGGAGGAGTAGTACCCATATTCCCCAATAGATAAATTCAACGGAAAGATGCCCTAGTCCTAGAGCATCTTTCCGTTGTTCTCTCTCCCGCCTTGACGGTAGGATCTATTAATGATTTCCTTCAACCAACTGCAACATTAACTGTTCCAACGCCTCCACGCGCTGTTCCAAATCGGCGTTTTGTGCTTCCAGCGCGCTGATCCGCGCATCTTGCTCCGCGCTCATCCGAGCCAATTCCTGAATAGCGGCTAGTGCTACCCCGTTGGAATCTAACGCCGCGATGTGTTTATCGTCCGCGCCCAACCCAAACGCCGCATAGAAATCCTGTGACATAGGCCCCATGTGGCGCACCTCGGCGCCTTCTGCTTTATAACTCCATGTACTAACCGGTATTTCCATCAACCGCGCCAGGACTTCGGAGCCGTCGACCGGAACGAAACCCATCTTGACGTTCACATCCGAAAATTCAACCACATAACCATCCACACGAATATTGCCCGCGACATGCAGTTTTTCTGTTGGCGACACCGTACCTACGCCAACATATCCATTCCCGCTAATTATCAAACTATTCGTTGACGCGCCAGGGTAAATCCTGAAAGGAAGTTTAGAGCCACTGGTTACGTCGCGAATAAAGAAGTTCGCCTCATTCCCCGCGACATCCCAGGTTTGCGGAGTCCATCCACCAGAACCGTTTTGCTCCAACCGGATTCCGGGGGTATCGGAATCGTTAATATGCAGTTCCAATACGGGCGTAGACGTTTTCAGACCTATTCGTCCATAATCCTCAATGTAGAAGGCATTGGCTGGCGCGCCTGCCTCTATTTTTAGAATGTCTCTAGAGGCAGTCGCATCTTGGATAGTGAAGTAATTATTCCCTCCACTAGCAGAATCATTCGCCACAAGCCTCCAATCATTGGCGGGAAAACCTGCAGTTGTGCTGGTATCATCGAAATAAATCCCCAAGTTATTTTCTTTGAGCTTTAAAGTATCAAAACCAAAGCTCTCTCCGTCGACGCAGTCAAAGCCAACACATAGGCTGCCCGTAATGATCGAATCATCATTAGTTACCACATCCATAGGAGTGATCCCACCCAAGAGCTGCTCCTCCTGCGGCTCTTCCGGTACGCTCCCTTCAATCGCAGCCATGAGGTACTTGCCATGTTCAACATAGAAAGTTCCCGACTGCACCAAAGACTCGCTGGGGAATTTCCCTTCCGTGCGCAGTTCTTGGGTAATTTCTTCACGATTTTCCTGGGTGGTATTGGCCATAATCGCCAGAGTTTCAGCGTCTAGTACGGGCATCGCGACTAGGTCATAGCGGTGCATGCCATCCTGTACTGCCCCTCCATCGGGATACTTCAAGCCCAGTGCCGGTGACTTGCCGCCTTCAAAAACCTGGCTATACACCTGACCATCCGGAGAGGCAACTGTCAAATAGAAACGCTCATACTTTGCTTGCGGAATCCATGTGATTGAAGAAGAGCTGATCACCATAGTGGCAAGGTCGCCCGGTACCTCGGACTGAGCCTGCACCGTTCTACCAGCCCCTCCAGAAAGGAGCAGCCCCAATATTACCATCAGGCTTAAAATGATTGAGAAACGCTTTGATTTCATCTTATATTCCCTTCGAATTAGTTCACCGTTTACCGTGCAATGATGGATAAATACGCCCGAAAACCAGAGTAGCTTTTCACATCAAAAATGGGGCGAAGATCCATTGAACCGCCCACTCCGGCAGTGTACACAAAATGCGCCACCAGTAACTCATCAGGCGACAGGCTGTTATTCCCGCTCAAAGTCACCTGCTGCCAATCGCCGGTCGGAACAGAAACCAAATCGATCGAATTCGAGATCGTCCGTTTATAAGCTCCATCCAGCCCGTAAACATCCAGCGATAGCAAGATCTCGCCCGCATAATCGCCGGTTCGACTGAGGATATAAAAACTCGCCTCATCTACCCCCTCGAATGTTGACACGGCTGGGAACACGTAGAAATACTCCGCGCTCGAAGAATTTGTCTGGAGCACTGCCGTAGGCGATTGTGGACAACCGCTCAGATTGGTTACATCCAAAGACCCGGCGATGAACGAGCCAAAACGCCTGTGAATCTCAATCGGACTGAAACCTGGTGCAACCCCCGCCTGCCCGGCTGTTACAAATCCACCTAACAAAAGCGCGGTCAAAAGAAGCACAAAAACCGCTTTATATTTCATTCTTTCCAACCTTCTCCTGAATAGGATGAACGCTCTACCGAACAGCTACGTCAAACATCAGACGTGCATCAAGGTCGTTATCAGAAGCCCCAGAAAGAGCCACATGAAACACCAAAAACTCTCCCGGATGGATGGTCAAATCGTCAGAATTAGCCGATAGCGGCACTGTGTACCACTGTCCAATAGCCACAGTTTCCAGATCAACGTTCGCAGCCGAAACCGTGCGCTGTAAAACACCATCGTAGCTGTACGTGCGCAGCGACAAGGTTGCGTCTCCGTTGTAAACCCCTGTCCGGCTAAGGAGATAAAATCCTGCTCCAGCCATCGTTTTAGTTCCTGAGGTTGCCGGGAAAACAAAAGCCATCTCGGTCACCCCGCGATTTGAGCGTACCGCGGCGCTCGTCCCCAAAAAGCGTCCACTTGTCGCTAAATAGGTAGGGGGGCCTTCAACATAGGTTCCTACCGACCAGCGTTCGGAGATGCCCGCAATTTGCTGTTGAGGTTCCATCGCAAACACAGGCAGCACGTCCGTCCGCCCGGCTCCTAAGATGCAGACAGCAATCAAGGTCGCTAATATCCACTTCGCACTTCGAGCCATATTTATTTCCTTTCAATCGAAATATTTAGTAAGTTTTTTGTAATCAATTGGTATATACATAATAATTTGCGGCGCAGAAATGTCAAATAGAGAGAGCCTGTCAAACATTGCAATTGCAATACAAATAAAGATATACTCCTGTAAAATGAGAGAAATCATGTAAATACTCAGCCAGATTAGAGCAGTTACAAAATCTCTATAACAATTGCGCCACTCAGGAGTCTACTCATGGAGCTTCGTTTCCGTCAGGTTCACCTCGATTTTCACACCAGCCAGCATATCACCGGCATCGGCGCAGCCTTTGACCCCGATGAATTCGCCGACACCCTGGCTCGCGCCCATGTCAACTCTGTCACCTGCTTTGCCCGCTGCCATCACGGCTACATCTACTACGAAACGCAAAAATTCCCCGAACGCCGCCACCCCCACCTGCAGCGCAATCTACTGCCTGAGATGATCGCCGCATGCCATGCGCGCGGCATTCGCATGCCCATCTACACCACCATCCAATGGGATCAATTCACCGCCGACCAACACCCCGAATGGCTGGCACTCGGTGCCGATGGCAAGGTCCTCGGCACCCCGCCCTACGAAGCCGGGTTCTACCGCTTTCTCATGGTGAACTCTCCCTACTTCGACTTTCTCAAAGAGCACGTCCGCGAGATTTTTGAGCTCATGCCCGTCGACGGTTTCTTCTTCGATATCACCCAGTCCCTCGATGACTCCTCCATCTGGACCCGCAACGCCATGCTGGCTGCCGGTCTGAACCCTTCCGACCCCGAAGCCCGCTTCCGCTACGGCTTGCAAGTCATTGACACCTTCAAGCTGGAAATGACCGCTTTCGTCCGCCAATTCTCCCCCGACTGCACCATCTTCTATAATGCCGGGCATGTCAGCCCATTTGAAAAGGCCGGGCTGTCCGCTTACAGCCACCTGGAGTTGGAATCCCTGCCCAGCGGCGGCTGGGGCTACCTGCATTTTCCGCTCACCGCCCGCTATGCGCGCGCTCTGGGCAAAGACATTCTCGGCATGACCGGCAAGTTTCACACCTCCTGGGGAGATTTTCACTCCTTCAAGAACCCCGCCGCGCTGCAATTTGAGTGCTTCCAAATGCTGGCCCTGGGCGCCAAATGCTCCATCGGCGACCAGCTTCAACCCTACGGCAAAATCTGCCCCGCCACCTATGACCTGATCGGCTCCGTTTACGCACAGGTGGAAAAGAAAGAACCCTGGTGTGCCGGGGCCGCCCCACTCACCGATATCGGCTTGCTCAACACCGAAGAATGGAACCGCGAACAGGTATCCAATGCCGCTGCCGGGGCGGTGATGATGCTGCAAGAAGCCGGGAGCCAGTTCAATGTGCTCGACACCCGCAGCGACTTCACCCCCTACAAAGTGCTCATACTGCCCGACACCATCACCCTGAATCCCGAACTGGCCAAAAAAATCGAGGCTTACCTCGCCCAGGGCGGCTCGCTCATCGCCTCTTACCATTCTGGACTGGATACCGCCGGGCAGGATTTCGCCTTGCCCTCTCTCGGCCTCCAGCGCACCGGCGAAGCCCCCTTTAGCCCCGATTTTATCCTCCCCGCCGGTGAAATTGGCCGCGGGCTGCCCGAAACCGAGCATGTCATGTACCAGCGCGGCTTGCAAGTCGCGCCCCAACCCGGCACGCAGGTGCTCGCTCAAACCGCCGTGCCCTACTTCAACCGCACCTGGGAGCATTTCTGCTCCCACCGCCACACTCCCTCATCTCACACCACCGGCTATCGCGCAATTCTCCGCCGCGGTCGCGCCGTCTATTTCGCCCATCCTATTTTCAACCAATACCGCGCCAGCGCGCCGCGCTGGGTGAAAACCCTGTTCCTCAACGCCCTGGATTTGCTCCTGCCCCAACCCCTGGTGCGCAAGGGCGGCCCCTCCACCCTGTTGGTCACGCTCCACGAGCAGCCGCAGCACCAGCGCCGGGTGCTCCACCTGCTGCATTACATCCCCGAACGCCGCGGCCTGGGCTTTGACACCATCGAAGATGTCATCCCCCTTTACAACATCCCCATTTCCCTCCGCGCCGACTCCCCTGTCCAATCCGTGACCCTCGTTCCCGATGGCCCTTCGCTGCCCTTCACCCAATCCTCCGGGCGGGTCGAATTCACCGTCCCCGCCATCCATGGTCACCAGATGGTTGAAATACAGCAAAAATGATAGAAAGTGGCGCATGCGCCACTTTCTATCATTTTTGCTTTTTTACCAACGACCGGTATTACAGGTCCAGCCGCACGGTCTTGATTTCAAACGGGCGGAAGTCCAACTCCATCTTTCCGTCCGACACCAGCACAGCCTCGCCCGGGGCTTCCACCAGGTTGGTCAGCGCCGCCTTCTTCACCGGCAGCACGGTTCCCAGCGTGCAGCGCGTCGCCGTGCGCATCGCTTCGTACAGGCGTACAATCACCGCGCCCGAACCGTCTTCCGCCGGTTTGACCGTCTCGATGATCACATTCGGCGCGCTCACCGAGAACAGGCTGCCCTCGCCCGCGCTGCCCGCAACCGTCAGCACCGGCACGTTCAGGTCGTAGGCCTCCTGCACCACGCCGCTCTCCGCAAGGCTTCCATTCCAATAGTACAGCGCATAAGTGAAGGTCTGGAAGCCGCGATCCGCCACCATGTCCGGGGCCGTGCCCGATTTGAGCAGGGTCAAGTTCAGGCTGTTGCCTTTCACGCTCAACCCATACTTGCTATCATTCAGCACCGCCACGCCGCGCATTTCCTCGGTCAGCGCCGACCACTTGTGCGCGCTCACCTCGAAGCGGTCCGCATCGTAGGGCCGCGACTTGTGGTTAGGCCGCCGTAGGTGCCCGAACTGCACCTCGTGTACCGCCTCGTCCGCGTGGATGTTGGTCGGGAAGTTCACCTTCAGCAGCTTGTGGCTCTCTTGCCAATCGATGCCCGTCTCGAACTCGATCCGGCGGCTGCTGCGCTTCAAGCAGATCACCTGCGTCATTTCCGAGTTGTGAAGCCTGCGCGTCAGGCGCAGCTTGGCCACCAGTGGGCCACTCCAGAACACCTCCAGCGTGCCGTTGTCCTCCAATTCCACCGGAGCATCTTCGGTCATGCTGTTCAAATCCCAGGCATCCCAGATATCCGGCACGTCCTTGTACATGCGTAACTGGTTGCCCAGCCCCTTCAACTGCTCGCGCCCGCTCTCCTTGTCCATCAGACGGGTAATCTCGCCGTTGTGATTGAACTCCACGCGCAGCAGGTCGTTCTCCAGGAAAGCCCCGCCGTCGATCACGCCGGCAAACGCACGCGCTTCGTGCCCGCCCACCAGGGAGGGCGCCTTGGCCGTGGTCCAGCCGCAACCGGGCACTTCCACTTCCGCCTGCCCGCCGGGCACATCCACCAGCGCCTTGCGAGGCCAGCTCAACGAGTTGAACACCGTCACCCCGTCTGTGCCGCTCACAAAGCTCTGCGCGGCCTTCTGGGCCATTTCGCGCGCGTCTTCCAACACCTCGGCGTACAGCGTTTCCGCTTCTTCGTACACCCGCTGGATCGAAGACCCCGGCAAAATATCGTGGAACTGGTTCAGCATCACTTTCACCCAGCTATCGGAGAGGGTTTTGTGATCAAAATCAAAGCCTTTCAAGGCCTTGGCCGCCGACCCCCACAGTTCTGCCTCGCGCAAAGCCAGCTCGCTCTTGCGGTTGCCCTTCTTGGTCTTGGCCTGCGAGGTATACGTGCCGCGGTGCGACTGGAAGTACAACTCGCCCACGTAGCGTTCCTTCGGCAGACCTTGCTTCTCCAAATCGGCAAAGAACTCCGCCGGCGTAGACAGCTTGATCTTGGGCAGCCCTTCCAGGTCGGCTCCGCGGCGCAGGAACTCCATGTGATTGCGCTCCGGGCCGCCGCCGCCATCGCCCCAGCCAAAGGCCAGGATGAACGAGTTGATCCCGTTCTTCTGCAGGCGGGTGTTCCAGCGATCAAAGACCGCCTTGGGGCGCGTCTGGCTGTTGTAATCGGTGAAGATGTGCGCCGGAATAGCCGAGCCGTCGATCCCTTCCCACCAGAAGGT
>JAEXTI010000377.1 GCA_023406965.1 Chloroflexota bacterium | reverse complement strand
AAACAGCATCCTGCGTGGGAGGCTCGGTCAACAACTTGGCCAGCAGCACACTGTGTTCCGACATTTTCGTCGCCAATTGATCACCGCGCGAATCATGATAACTGAGGAAGCTCAAGATACTGGTCTCGGGTTGACCGCTCACCAGAGCCTGTTCAAACCAGCGACCCAGCGCCGCCCAAATCTGGCGACCGCGCTCTTCTGCGGGCTCGTCGATATCGAGCAGATCGATGGAACCGCCCTCTTCCTGGCCCAAATTCAAGGGGTAGGACAAAGACACGCCGGCATGTTCCCAATCAATGCTCTCAATCACCTGGTTGAAATGCTTTTGAATTGCGCTGAAAAAGCGTTGATTGAATTCCTCTGAAACCGTTCTCATGCGGCGATTTTCAAAACCCTGGTCAATAATCACCTGCTGAGTGCGCACGTTACTTTCGAAGCGCAATTCTCGCTCCACCAGCAAGCCTTGATCCACCGCCGCGTTGAAGATGCTCCCGCTGGCGAGCGCAGCCGACTGGGCATAATAATCGTACACCCCGAGCAAGCGGTTGCTCAGCATTCGCATCATTTCCACCGTTTTACGGATAGACTGCACAATCGCTTCGCGCTCCTGGAATTGGGTGCGGCTGCGCACAATCTTCTCCAGGCGTTGCTCGGCGGCTTCCACGCCCTGCGAGAACAGCTTAGACCAGTTGGAGTTGCGCTTCTCTTCCAACTCTCGCTGCGCAGCCTCGAATTCCTTGCGAACAACCTCGCACTCAGAATGCTCCCCCATTCCTTTCCAGATTTCTTCCACCTGTTCCAGATCGTCCAGATAATGCGATAAGGCGTTGTTGAGTTTGCCCAGGTAGACCGATAAAGGCCCCAGTCGGTCGTCGGCCTGCATCACGCGTTGCAAGACGGCGTTGAACAAGACACGCACATGCTCTTCGGGCAAGTCGGCCGTGTTAAAACCTTTATCCACCTTCAGCCGGTCACCCGCCTCGTGATACACCCGCTCCCAATCTATGCGCGCGCGGCGCACCAGACGGTTTAGGAATTGCAGCCGTTCGGGATGATTGGCTCCTTGAGGCAGTTGCGACACTTGCAGCACCTCTTCCAACACGCCTGAAATCGAAGCGGGCGCCAGCCAGAAATTCAGATTGCCGTATGGATCATCCTCACGCAGCGGGGTTCGCTCGGCCAGTTTTTCGGGGCGGCCAGTCAAATCATTCTTTTCAAGGGGAAACAAAGTCTCCACCAGCGCGGCAATCATGCGCTGGGCGTTGCGTTCATTTAGAAGCCGGGTGGGATGGTAGTAGCTGAACACGCCAAAAGTGCTAAAGCAGGCCCGCCCTTGCGAAGGGTGCGCGGCACGGATTTCATCCAGCGACTTTCGCGCCAGATCGTCCATCTGGCACAGCAGCCCCTCGGCAGCCGCTGCCACCATGCCCGCCTCAGGCCCTGTATTGAGTTGGAATCCATCCAACAATTGCACGGAGTCAAAGGGCGGAGCGGCCATTTGCCCAGGGATACCCACGATGCCTTCCGGCCCATAGAGAGAGTAGGGCATTGACCAATTGCGACCGCATTGCATGAATTCGATCTCTTTGAGCAGCGCGAAGTTTTGCAGGTAGTGCTCTTTGGTGATCGGCTGCCCGTGCTGGTAGGCCTCCGGAGCGATCAGGATGACATGCAAGCGTAGTTGCGGGCGGTTTTGAGACAGGTGGCGGCACAGGTAAGCGACATCCAACAAGAGGCCCGAACCGGAGCTGCCAAACGAGGAAGTGATCAGGAACACATCCACGATCTCAGAGGGCAGCAGGGCGGCCCGCAGCGCATCCAGGTTGAGGTTCAGGTTGCGCAGCACCTGCGATTCGCCGGCCCCGCGGCGAAGATCCTTGAGCAGCGCGGCTCGCACAGCACGGCGCGGCGACAGGTTTGTTTCATCCACCGGCGTCAGCGGGACCAAAAAGTAATGCGCGGGACCCAGCCGCCCGGTGGTATCCAGGCGCGGGTGATGCATATCAAAAGCCAGCAGGCGCACATTCTCCGGCACGGCGTTACCCAGTAACTGGCGAACACGCGCCAGCACCTGCACCCCTGTGCTGCCCAGACCGATCAGAAAAGCGGGTCCTATCACACCACCACCTCCCCTTTCTTGATTACGTTCACCACCAGGTTGGCGCCAAAGCGGTAGCCCAGGTGGCGGTAATCGGAAACGGACAGGATGAGCACATCGGCCTGTTTGCCGGGCTCCAGCGAACCCACCTGCCCGGCGCGCCCAATGGCCGCGGCGGCGTTGATGGTGGCGGCGGCGATGGCCTGGGCGGGGGTCAGGCGCAGGTAGCGGCAGGCCAGGGCGATGACAAACTGCATCGATTCGCACCAGGCCGTGCCGGGGTTGAGATCGCTGGCCAGGGCCAGCAGCCCGCCCGCCTCCAGGATGGCTTTGGCGGGGGTATAGTGCGGGTCGGCCAGCCCAAAGGGCGTGCAGGGCAGGGCCACCGCAGCGCTCTGGCTGCGCCCCAGCGCGGTGATATCCTCCGTCGAAGTCTTGACCAGGTGATCGGCGGAAGCGGCGTCCAGCTCGGCGGCCAGCCGCGCCCCGCCCAGGTTGTCAAACTCGTCGGCATGAATTTTGAGGGGAAAGCCCAGGTCTTTAGCGGTTTGCAAAATGGCCCGCGACTGGGCCAGGTCAAACGCGCCGCGCTCGCAGAACACATCCACAAAGGGCAGCGGGCGCTGAGCGGCGTGCCTCTCCCACCACTCGCGCAGAGCGGGCAGCATCTCGGCGCAGACCAGGTCGGTGTAGCCCTGCGGGTCCCCAGCGAACTCCGCCGGGACGGCATGCGCCCCCAGGAAGGTCGGCACGATTTCCAGCGGGTCTTCTTCATCCAGGCGCAAGAGGGCTTCCATCTGGCGCAATTCCGCCTGCGTTTCCAGCCCATAGCCGGTTTTGGCCTCGGCGGTGGTGGTGCCGTGGCGCAGCATGGACTGCGCTCGCAGGCGAGCCTGGGCGATCAAATCCTCGACCGAGGCCTCCCGCGTGGCGCGCACCGTGGAGACAATCCCGCCGCCTGCCGCCATGATCTCCATGTAGGTTTTCCCCTGCAGGCGCAGTTCAAACTCGGCGGCCCGGTCCCCGGCCCACACCAGGTGAGTGTGCGGGTCCACCAGGCCGGGCATCACCACGCGCCCGGCAGCGTCCAGAGCCGGTTCGCCGGGGTAAGCGGCGCGCAGCTCCGCGCTGGAGCCAACCGCCGCCACGCGCCCCTCACGCAGCAGCACGGCCCCATCGGGGATGAGGCCCAGGCGGCCCAAGTCCGCGCCGCGCTGCGGCCCGCCGGAAAGAGTCAGCAGTTGGGAGGCAGAGTGGATGAGCATGATTTGATTATATAGTAACACTTTTAACAGAGAGAGAAGAATCCCGAATTTGAGGTGATTGCAGGCGCGACCACCTCAAATTCAGAAACCCTTTCCAACCCAGCAGATTAAAAAGCTCCTCCCCTTTGCAGGGGAGGAGCAGGGGGCTTAGTTTCCAATTCGGAATTGAGTAAACGAACAGACTACCTGTTGATGATTGGCAGATAGGTGCTCAAGTAGATCAATGTCTTTGCAAAAGCTTTATCTACCGTCGCTGAGTTACTGTAGGTCACTTCGACAACATTGTAAACCTCTCTAACAACTGTGTCAAAGATGTCTACGGTAGTCTGATAGGTGATAACGGCTTCATCGAGAACAGAAGTGATAATCAAATCGGGGGTGGCGGATGCCGGATCGGGCAGCACGCCCACCGTCCCGCTCGCTGAACGATTGTAATATGTGTCCCCGGCCGTACCAGTAGTATTCTCAATACCGATTTCGGTATTATGGGTAGCTACGCCCGCTGGCAATGTGTCATACTTGAAGAAAACAATGTCCGTACCGTCTACAATCCAAATCTGGAAGGTATAAAGATCGGTTCCCGTATCAAAGTGGGGAACATCAGTCCACTGAATAACCGTATAGTCATTCACCCCATCTGTGACTCCAGCCAGGAACCAATCACCACCCTCGTCCAAATTTAAATCTGTCCACATCGGAGCAACCACATTATTGGGTGCGCCCACAGCAGGTAAGAGTTGCACATTCGCCGTGGCAGATGTTGCTCCACCTGGTTGCACAAAACCATTGGATGCAATTCCTATCCTGGTGTAATCAACGCCGAAATAGGTATGCGGGACCCCATTGATATTGAAGGCTGTATCGTCACAACCGTTGGTGGTGGGTCTACAAGCATCATCGAGATCAATATCTTTGAATGGGGTGACATCAAAGAAACCACCCAGATCGTCCGCAGTGAGTTCTCCAGATGCTGCATCTAGCAGAATCGACGCTTCAATCTGATCATCCACGGCGTCATAACTGGCGTTTGCGCTTACCGAACCATCCACATAAAGCAGTCCATCGGGCAGCGGATCGCGCACTGTAATGGTGACATCCTCACTGGTGTTATTCGCAACGCTAATGATGTAGCCCAGTGTGGAGCCAAATCTGGCCCAAGGAGAACTTGCGGTCTTAGACAGGCTCATCGAATTGGTTGAGGCCACAGGCCGCACCACGAGCTGTTGATGGGCAGGCGGATACGTGCCGCTAGGATCGGTCCAGGTGATGGTCGCGAAATACCATGCATTCAAGGGTAAATCGGCCACGTCTGCGGTAACCGTATAAGCGCTCGACAAACCAGCCCCTAGGGTAACCGAGGCAGGTTCGACTACTATTCCTAATCCAGGGTCCGCAACTACGGTCGCATTCCATGTAGTCGAGGCGCTGCCGATATTCTTAATGGTCGTGTTCCAATTACAATTCAGAACACAGGTGCCGTTTGCAAACGAGGGCTTCCCGAAGACCGCGCCACCATCCATCGCTACGCCCAAATCCAAACGACCCGCGCCCATACCGAACGCATTCGCAGGCGTCAAACCATTCGGTTGTAGAACGGTCATGTCCGATGTGCTGGTAAGCAGCGATTTGATCTCAGCCGGTGTCAGGCTGGGATCATACTGGCGAATCAACGCCACAGCCCCGGTTACATGCGGCGCGGCCATGCTGGTGCCGCCCAGGTAACCAAAGACCGGGTTGCTGTTTCCAGTCAGGACTTCCGAGTAAGCAGAAAGGATATTCACACCCGGAGCGGTAATATCGGGCTTGAGCACATTCGGATCACCGTTCGGCCCAACCGAACTGAAGCTCGCCAGAATATCTTCCCATTCCGACTTATTGAACACATTCTGGTCGCTTTCAATAGCGACTGTCGTGCCCGCGGGGTGAGCAATGACATAATCCCGAACGGCAACACCATCAGTCATCGAAATCATCAATGAGGGAATAGTTGTTGCCTCCAGCGACCCCATCACACTGGGCGGACCACCGGTGTTATTGTAAACAATCACTCCCGTTGCGCCGGCAGTTGCGGCATTAGCGACTTTCGCGGAAAAGTTACAGGTACCGCGCGATATGAGGGCGATGGCGCCAGTGAAGTAGCCGGCAGTAAAAGCCGAACATCCTTGCGCATTGTTCGCATCGAACTTGAGGGGACCTGCTAGATCTGCTGCCAATGTCGGGCCGCTGCCCTGCATACCCGCAATACCGACCAGATTCGCAGGCACGGGCGCAGGTCCGGTTATATCCACATTGTTCGCAACAATTCGGCTGGTGGAACTGGCAGCAACAGTCAATGCCGATTCTACGCAACCAGGGCAGCCAATGGTACCGGAATTGGGGCCACTATTGCCTGCCGAGAAAACAACCACCGTTCCAGCAGCGGTAATGGCATCTATCAAAGGTTTGTAAACGCTGGCATTCGGATCGCCGCCAGCGCTGCCGCCCCACGAATTATTGATGACATCCGCGCCGTCCGCCAGAGCGGCATCCATCGCCGCGGAGAGCATGGTGTCAGTACCGGAGCCGTTATCACCAGCCGGATTCTCAAACAGGGCTTTATAAACCATCAAATAAGCGCCTGGAGCAACGCCTGAAATCTCGGTATCTACTGGAGCCACATTCCCAGCAGCAACGGTCACGCGGTTTCCGGCCGAGGTTCCAGCGGTGTGCGAACCATGCCCGCCAATATCCAGAGGCGACATAACCTCAAGATCATTAATATCAAGAACAGGATCGTAAAAGTACCGTGCAACAATGACTTTCCCATTACATGTTACTGTCGTATCGCCAGGATTATCAACACAGTAACCACGTGGGTAGGTGGCAGGCATTGTGAAAGCACCGCCAGGATTGCTGAACATCGGGTTATTAAACCGTAAGCCAGAATCAACCACGGCAACCTTCATGTTAGCACCTGCTACATCCCGGCCACCTAAAGCTGTCCACAATTCGGGGGCATTGATCAGGTCAAGGCTGGCGTCCATTTCAGCAGTCCGAATCTGATCGGGGTACACTTGCAAAACCTGATCCATTTTGAACAGTTTCTGAACGTCACCCTCATTAACCTTCATGGAAACCGCATTTAGGGCCACACTGAACTTACGCTCAACTTTAGCGCTGGGCGCTAACTGGACAAGTTCAGCGACAAAATCCGTTTGGACCTTGTCCAAATATGCCAGATAAGACTTGCTGGCAAGAGAGTTAACATCCAGCTTTGGTTTTCCAGTTACCATCGGTGAAGTGCCCTGAATTCCAGGGATGCCTCCTTGATATGTAGCTAAAGGAGCATCTTTTAGCAAGACAATCACACCGACCTTGCCATCTTTCGTCCGGATGGCATCTGATAAATCAACAAGCGGCACCTCTGTTATCTCAACGTCCAAATCACGGCCTTGTAATTCTCCGCGAGGTCCTGGGGGTTGAGCCTTGGCAGCCGGAACAAACGTCAGCGACAGCACCAGGGCCAACGCTACAACAATTCCGCACAAATTCTGTAGCTTGCGCATAATATCGTCTCCTAGGCGAATAGTGGATTTGTGTGCTGGTTGTCAGCACTCGT
>JAEXTI010000333.1 GCA_023406965.1 Chloroflexota bacterium | reverse complement strand
GCGATGGGCCACAGGCACTCGTATTTGCGCGATTGCTGTTCGAGGGGGCCGGCCTGGTCGCCGATGTAGGTGCTGGGCCAGCCTAATCCTGAGTCGGCGTGGTTGAAGAAGTCGATGTTGTCGTACTGGTAGGTTTCGGCTTCGATGTTGAACAGCCAACTGACGGGGTGGTCGTCGAACAAGGAGAGGTAGCCGCCGGGTTTGAGCAGGCGGGTGACGACGCCCGCCCAACCGTCGAGGTCGTTGATCCAGCACATGGCCCCGCGCCCGGTGTAGACCAGGTCGGCGGTACCGTCCAGTTCGTGGGGCGTGTCGAGCAGGTCGCAGCGGTACCACTCGGCGGGGGCGTTGAGGGCGGCGGTGATCTGGCGGGCGTTGGCGATGTGCACGTCGGAGATGTCAACGCCGATGACGCGGGGCACGCCTTCATTCCACAGCGAGAGGGTGTCGCGGCCCGAGGCGCATTGCAGGTGGATGGCGGTTTTGATCTGGGGCAGGATGGGAGCCAGGTAGGAGCGTTCGACCGGGTGCAGGTTGCTCTTTCCGGCTTTCAAGAAGGCGATGGCCTCATCGATTCCGGCGGTGTACATGGCGGCGCCTTCGTTCCAGGCGGCGCGATTGGATTCATGCCGGGCGCGGGCTTCGTCCTGCGATTGGGGCATGGGTTCGTGGCGGTAGATGTCGTCGGGGGACAGGTCGGGCATGGATTTTACTCCTGGGGTTTGCGCATGGCGCGGCGGGTCTGGAGGACAAGGGAGAGGAAGCGGGCGGTGTGTTTGAGCGGGCTGATGTGGCTGTGCTCGTCACCGTAGATGGTGCGGATGGGGGTCCAGTCGAGGCGGAAGCCACGCCGGACGCAGAGGACGACCATTTCGACTTCGAACTCGAAGCCGGAAAGTGGGCTTTGCAGAGCAGCTTCGATGAGGCGGCGGCTGACCAGGCGGTAGCCGGATTGGTTGTCGGCGAGGGGCTGCCCCAGGGCCCAGGAGAAGAGGGCGCGCCCGCTGGTGTTGGCGAAGCGGCGCACGGGGGGCATTTTGGTGAAATCGCGGGCGCCGATGAGCAGGTCGGGGGAGCGTTCGGCGTAGGCAGCGAGGAAGTTGGGAATTTCGGCGGGGTCGTGCTGCCCGTCGGCGTCGAGGGTGAGGACGGCTTCGCTGCCCAGTTCGAGGGCGCGGCGGAACCCGGCTTTGAGGGCCGCGCCTTTGCCCTGGTTGGGGGTTTGGGTGAGGACCTGGGCGCCGGCGGCGCGGGCGACTTCGGCGGTGTTGTCGGTGGAGCCGTCGTCGACGACGAGGACGGGGAGATGGGCCAGCGCGCCGCGAATGACGGGTTCGATGCGCGGGGCCTCGTTGTGGGCGGGGATCAGGGTGAGAAGGGTCATGGGGTGATTATAACCTGTGTGGTGTCCGCGAATGGAAGAGAGGGGATTTTATCCGCGAATGAACGCGAATTGGCTCGAATGGGAAGAGAAGAATTTTTTTTTCCGCGAATGTACGCTAATTTTCGCGAATGGAAGAGAATGGTCAGAGAATGAAGAGAAGGAATTTTATCCACGAATTTCACGAATGGCACGAATTGGAAGAGAAGAATTTTTTCCGCGAATGGAAGAGTAATGTTCACGAATGGGAGGAAAAGAAATCTGGGCGCGGATTTTCGGGTAGGGGCGCGGCGGTGGGATTAGACTCGGGATTGAACAAGGGGTGAGCTGCGCCCGCTCGGGGTGAAGAGGGACCGCAGTGGACACAGAGGGCGCGGAGAGGAGAAGAAAAAAGATGGTGGTACATTGTGATCAGGGGGGATTTGTAACATGGGAATCCTTTCCCGCGTCTTGTGGATGTGGCCATGCCGGGTAGGGATACCCGGCCTACGTGGAGGTTGAGCTGCGCCCGGCGGGGGAAAAACGAATGGAAAAAAAACGAATGGAACGAATGTACCTTGGTGTGGAGGAAGGATTGGGCTGGGGAGGGAAAAAGGCGGTATGGCACGAGTTTATTATAGAATAAAAGTTCTATTTTTACAAGAGGGAAATTTATTTAGAAAAGGCCGGCTTGAGGGTTTGTATGGGAACACTCAAGCCGACCGATATAGGGGAGGTAAGGGTTTACCTTGCTGAGGTGGGCCGGTGGATCAAGGGGTGGGGTTTGCGTTGAAGACCCAATTTCCGCTAAACCAGTAGCCAAGGGCATCGTAGAAACGATCGAGGACTTCGTTGTCGGTCATGCCCTCGGGTTTTTGGGTGATTTGCGGTCCGGCGCCGCCGCCGCCGGTTGCGGAGAAGGTGATCCAGTCCATTTCGATGCCTTGCTGGCGCAGCTTTTCGCGGGCCATTTGGATCTGGTCATCGGGGATGACTTCTGGGGAGGATTGGCGGAGGCCGTGGATGGTCAGCGTGAAGGGTTCATCCTGTTTGTTCGATCCAAGAAGGAAGCCGACGATCGTGCAGCGATTGTTTTCCGGCGGATCGACCCATTCCATGCTGTTGGATGTTGTGGCGACGTCTCCGATTTGGAGGGTGGTGGTTTGGATGTCGATATACCAATCGCCGTTGGGGGTGGGAAGCTGATAACACAGGTGCGCCTGGGAATAGGATGGGGTGGTTTCTATTTTTTCCAAGCGAATTTCGATCCCGTTCGACGTTATGGCCTGGTTGACGAAGCGCGTGGTGACAGGGTAGAGGGGTAGATCTAATTTGAAGGTGAAGGATTGGCTGTCTGCCCCCCAGGGGTCGGTTTTGACCACCAGGTTGCCCACAAAACGCCCTTCTGGCATGCTGTTCAGATCGGCAAAGGAACCATTGTAGGAATCGCCAAAGGTGAATGAAGCGGTGAGCAGGTTGGGGTCGGCGGGATCGACATCGACGCCGTAAGCGGTGTTGAATTGGAGACCTTGCGGATCGGTCAGGAGCAACTCGGGGTAAGCGCCCGGCTGCGCGCCTTCGATGCGCAGCACCGCGGCTGCCCGGAGGGTGTCTACATACGCCTGGAGCAGCGTGACGCGAATGTCGCCATTTTCCTGAGACGCCAGCGGAGTGGGCTGGGTTGAGGCGGCATCTGCGGGGGGCAGGGGCGCAACCCCGGGAATTTCGAGGCTGTGGGGGAGCGTTGACCCGTTAAATTCCCAGGTGGTCGGGGAATCTGTTCTGGTGGTGGTCAAGACCAGACGAAACGCTTTGAGATCCTGGGGAGCGGGGTCGCCTGGGAAAAGGACTTCCGCGCATTCCCCATCGTCTTTTGCCGTTCTCTCGGCGCCCACGTGCCCGGCGACGGACGGAGTTTGATCGGGCAGGAGGATTTCGTCCTGCCGGCGAGCCCACTGGAGGGCGGCATTTTCCAGGCGCAGCGTGGTGTTGGAGCAGAATTGGACGCGCGTTTCTTGAGGGGTAATGCTGATCGATTCGAGGCGGATTTCCTGGCCTGTGGCGCGGACAGCGTAGGTGTTCCCACCGGCGAACTGTCCTTGATGAACCGGGACCTGGGAGGAAGCAAACCGGAATGTGTCGATTTCTTTCCCGGCTGCATCGAGCAATGGAATTTCAACGGCTACGTTGGCAAAGGTTTCGGCAATTCCGTAGGTTTTTTCGTCACGGAGAATTTGAACCACCAGGAACCTGCCGGCCAGGCCGCCTTCAGCCTGAGTGATGGTGAGGCCTGCCCCCCTGTACTGCTGGGGAAGAAGATTGCCAAAGGTCAGGCGGGGTTGGCCGAGGCGTTGACCTTCGGGCAGTGGGTTGGCGGAAAAGCCAAGCGACTGCCAGGAGTCGTCGAGGTAGATCCAATCGAGGGTCAGGGTGACACCTTGCCGGGTTTGCGCCGCGCCAATCTGGGCGGCGGGCGGAAGGGCGGTGGGGGTTACGGCGGGGGTGGGCACGGCTGTCATTTCGAGGTCTGAGACCAATCCAGCCTGGGAGACTTCTTGCATGCCTGGATCATTGCGAAAATAGGTGAATAGCGCATAAGCGATGGTTGTGACCAGCGCGGTTGCCAGGATAACCAGGAGGGTTGCCCAGGCGAATTTCCATTTTGTGTTCATTGAAACCGTTTCCTTTGTTTGTATCTGGTCCGCGATTTGCGGCCACAGATCGAAGGGTTCGTCGACTTCGCGGTTTACAATGGACTTTACAGCGTCTTTCAGACGATCGTTTGCGTTCATTTGACGCTCCTTCCGGCAAGCAAGGCGCGCAGGCGGGACCGGGCGGTGTTCAAGAGCCACTTTACGCTTCCGGGAGCAATGGATAGCTCGGCAACCATTTCTTTTTCGCTCCAGCCCAGGTAGTAACGTTGTATGATGACGGCTCGCTGGCGAGGAGATAGTTTGTCGATGGCCTGGGTGATTTCGGCGCGGATGGTTTGTTTTTCGATTTCGGCTTCGGGAGCTGGTTCGCTGCCAAGCAGGGTTTCGAACCAGATTTCGTCCGCTTCTGTTTCAATCGGTATTTTGCGCGCGTTTTTCTGAGCGGTTGCTACCGCGGCGCGGGTCACCATGCGCATGAACCACGGCTCAAAGGCACGGTGACTGTCAAACCCGCCAATGGATCGAAAGGCTTGCAAAAAGCAATCCTGCACCACGTCCTCGGCCAGGGCCAGGTCGCGGGTGATGAATTTGGCCACCCGCACGGCCTTTAGCTGGTGCGCTCGGACGAGGTATTCCAGGCCTGCTATGTCGCCTTTTTTGAGAAGATTAATCGCTGTGTGTTCGTCCATCCAACTCCGCAAAACAGTTTTTGAGAGTACTCACACTATATATAGCGGGCAAGGTGATGAAAGGTTGGGGGGTAATTATACCTTTCGAGGGAGCGCGATCTACCTGGTTTGGCAGGGTGGGCACGAATGGAAGAGAGGAGATTTTATCCGCGAATTTTTGCGAACGGGAAGAGAAGAATTTTTCTCCACGAATTTCCACGAATGACACGAATGAGAAGAGATTTTATCCGCGAACCCCGGCACTTGCATCCGGGGCAAGTGTGTCGCGAATGGACGCGAATGGAAGAGAATGGTCAGAGAATGAAAAGAAGAGATTCTGGGTAGGGGCGCAGCGGTGGGATTAGACTCAGGAGTCTACAAGGGATGAGCTGCGCCCGCACGGGGTGAAGATGAACCGCAGAGGGTGGGTTGCGGTTCTCCAAGGTTCTCCTGTTGGGCAGAATTTTGGCAGGAGCGAATATAATGAAGTACCACATGCGGGATCTATGGAAAGGAAGTACTTCATGAAAATCGTCAATCTTGAGGATAAGTTCAGGCAGATTACGGAGTATTGGCAGCCGCGCATTGCCGGAGAGGTGAATGACTCGTATGTCAAGCTGGCCAAGTTGAAGGGGGAGTTTGTGTGGCATCACCACGAGGAAGAGGATGAGTTGTTCCTGGTGGTGCAGGGGCGGCTGTGCATCAAGCTGCGGGAGCGCGACCTGTGGTTGGAGGCGGGTGAGTTTGTGATTATTCCCAAGGGGATCGAGCATTGTCCGGTGGCAGAGGAGGAGGTGCAAGTGCTGCTGCTGGAGCCGAAATCGACGTTGAACACGGGGAACGTGCACAACGAGAGGACGGTGGAGGCCGGGTGGATTTGAGGCGGGGGAGTTGCTTTGAGCTTGTGGATTGAAGCGGAAGATGCGGGGTAATGATACCCCGCCTACGGGGAGTTGGCGTTGAATACGGGGAACGCGCGCAACGAGAGGACGGTTGTGTGCGGGGGAGGTATACCCAGCCTAGCAGGGAAGTTCGTTGGGGCGCACGCCGTGCGCCCTTACGGAAGTATCGCGAGTAAAGGTGGTGGATTTTGTGCATGGGGTAGGAACAGCTCGCCTACGGGGAGTTGGCGGCTGTTGTCTAAATAACCTTATTTTTGATTGACATATTGCATGATGGGAATAAAATAATAGTGGACTTTATCCAATCCCGATTCAAAAAGGAGGCCGAACAAGTTTCGGCCTCTCTTCATATTTTTTTTCAAGGAGCATCTCATGGATTCGTCATCTGATTCGAAGTTGTCTAACGCTGCAATCTCCAGCGCGCCGGTCAAGCGCGGCCCGGTTATGCGGATTCACCCCCTGCTGGCTATTCTGGTAGCAGTTGCCTGGTCGGGAGCGGGTTTTGGGTTGTGCATGGTCATAGAAATGGCCCTAGATATTAAAATCCCCAAGCTGGTGAGCTCGCTGGTGAATCTACCCATCGGATTTTTGGGTGTGTATTACATCCTGCCGATTGTCAACGATATTCCTTTTGGACGGGTTCCGCTGAAAGATTACCTCAAGCGGATTGGATTTTACCTGCCGGCGCGTTGGTGGCAGCACGCGCTGTTGGGCGTGGCGCTGGCGGTTTGCACCCTGTCGGCGATGCTGGTGGCATCACTGCTGACGGGCCGCTACGTGCTGGATTGGAGTCAGATCAACTTGAGCCATATTGTGTTCAGCCTGAATCCGGGTATTTTCGAAGAGATTTTCTTCCGCGGCATCCTGGTGATGCTGCTGCTGCCGCTGGTGAAATCAGTGCGAAAGGCGCTGATCCTACAGATCGTCATCTTTGGGGTCGTTCACGTCTCTAACCTGGAGTTGTTGCAGGTGATCGACAGTTTCTCGGTCATGATTATCGCTATTGCATTTACTTATGCGGCGTACAAGACGCGCACGCTGCTGGCGGGCATTGTGTTTCACTTCCTGCATGATGCGCTGTTGTTCTTTGTGCAGGTGCCGGACGGGGTGTTTATTGGCGCGCGCGAGAACATTATCTTCTACAGCATTTTGTGGCTGATGGTGGGGGTGGCATGCCTGGTGATCTGGTTTGCTGCCGAAAAGCTGAATGTGCGGGCGGAAAGGGAGTTGTACACGCCTGATGCGGTGTGAGAGTTTCTGAATTGTAAGAGGACAAGAAGTTTATCCGCGAATGGGCGCAAATGAACCGCGAATAGAAGAAAGAAATTTTATCCGCGAATGTACGCGAATGGGCGCGAATGAAGAATAATATAAAAAGAAGAAATTTCTCCACGAATTTCCACGAATGATACGAATGGGAAGAGAAGAATCTTTTTCCGCGAATGGAAGATTCGAAAGGAAAAGATTACACTTTTGACGGCTGACGGCTGACGGCTGACGGCTGACGGCTGACGGCTGACGGCTGACGGCTGACGGCTGACGGCTGACGGCGGGCTTTGCGCTTCTTATATATTTTTTACATTCCTTATATAGAGAGTTAACAGTCTGCGGGTAAGATTGTGATCGTAAGATAAAAACAACAAACACAATCTTAGTGAATCAGGAGGTTGACATGATTTACCGCAGATATTCTGTACCGTCGATTTGGCAGGAAATGGACCGCATGCAGCGGGAGATGAACCGGATTGCGAATGCTTTTACTCCGGAACGGAACCGCGCGGCGGTGAACTTCCCGGCGATCAACGCCTGGACGGATGACGACGTGGAAGTGATTACTGCCGAGATGCCGGGCGTGGACCCGAAGGACATTGAGGTGAACGTGGTGGGGGATGTGTTGACCATCAGTGGCAAGCGCAGCCCGGAAGACCCGGAAGCCGAGGCGCAGTATCACCGGCGCGAGCGGGTGTGCGGCGAGTTCAGCCGCAGCATTCAATTGGCGTTCCCGGTGGATGCCGAGCATGTGGTAGCCGGGTATGAGAACGGCGTGCTGCGCATCGAGCTGCCCCGCGCCGAGGCTGACAAGCCGCGCAAGATCAGCGTCAAGACTGCGTAATGATGATGAAGATGAAGAAGAAATTGGAGGGTACTATGTCCGACGAAATGAAGTCGATTGAAGTGAAGACCGATCAGAACGAGATGGAAGAAAAGACCGAGCGCATTCGCGACCGCCGCGTGTTCCTGCCGCGCACCGACATTTACGAGTCGAAAGACGCACTGGTGCTGGTGATGGATATGCCGGGTGTGAGCGAAGACAATGTGGACATCGTTCTGGAGAAGAACGTGCTGACCATCAAGGGTTTCCCGGTGTTTGACCGCCCCGAGAAGATGAACCTGGCGTATGCCGAGTATGGCGAGGGCGATTTCCAGCGCAG
>JAEXTI010000294.1 GCA_023406965.1 Chloroflexota bacterium | reverse complement strand
TGCGCCCTGTCCCCGACAATGACCTGCGTACTGCCGGGTTGGGCTTCATCGTCACTGCCGCGGGCTGGCCTTCCCTGTCCATGCAGGGCGGCGTGCAACCCTTCTGGGATGTCATGCTCGGCCCGGTGGGCGTTCCAATGGGGAAGATCAAAACGCTCGCCAGCAGCACGGCCAACCTCAGCGCCCAATCGACCAGTTGGGCGAAGAACAAAATGACCTTCGCGCCCACCTCCGGGGGGGCGGTCAACCTGTGGGCCAGCCGCCTGTCTCCGGCGGTGCTGGCCGAAACCACCGACAGCGCCTTGCGTTTGTTCGCGGGCAACGTGACCAAGTACGAATGGAACGGCTCCGACATTGTTGAACGTCAGGTGCCCGTGCGACCCAAATACCTGTCATATTCCACGGGCGGCACGCGCAAGTATGCCACCTTGGGCACCGGCAATACCAGCCTGACTGCGCTGGACCAGGGCTGGCTGCTGCTATGGATGGGCAACAACACCCACGTTATGGAAACCCGGCGGATTTTGGATTACGGCGCGCCGTTCCTCAGCGATGCTTACATGGCGGATGTGCCCATCCTGCTGGTCTTCCAAAACCAGCCCACCGGCATCAAGCTCTCTAGCGAAGGCGGCGTGGAGGTGACCTTCAGCGGCGCAGCCGGGCGCATTGCCATCCTGCCCCTCTACGGGCGCGACCACCTCCCTGCTTCACAAACCGAAGGCTGGTACAACAACCTGCCTACCGGCCTGCAGCAAAAAATCCAGTTTTGGGCGCCGCGTCTGGCTTATTTCCCCGCGGACGTGGCCGAAACCTATTCGTATTCCGGCGGCAACGCCACCATCACCGAAACCATCACTTATGAAACAGTGCGAGCCACCGGAGGCACCAAGTTCGCGCCTCTGCCGCCCATTCTTTCCCTGGCTCGCCCCTTGTTAAACCCGGTCTTCTCTCACGCCGTTCAGGCGAGCGGCTATGCCAGCCAGTTCGGACCCATCGAAGGCATTGACAACCGCGACAGCTACTCCTGGACGGTTACCGATGTGTCTCGTTACATCGACCCGCAGCGCATGATTCCGCAAAGCGGCGGCACGGTCCCGGCAGACCTGCAAGCCGAGCTGGAAAACCAGGTCACCCGCCTGGTGAATGCGGGACACATGGACCCCTGGGTGTATGCCGACCAGGTGCCTAACGTAGATTACCGTGGCGATATCTACTGGGCCAACCCCGCCGATGCGCTCTATGCGCTTTCGGAGGTGGCCGACGCGCTGCCGGACGGCACAACCAAGAACAACCTGCTTAGCTACATGTCCGCCGAGCGGAACAACTTCAAGCCCGAAACTGTCTATAACCTCGGCTTTGGGCTGGGGGCGCCGCGCGGACCCGCCGGGCTGCCCACCGTGGGGGATAACATGGAAGCCGAGATGGATGACTGGTGGTACCAGAACGACAATGTCTTTTTGAGGGATGTGCCCCTGTATAGTTTCTACGGGCTGACCCGCTTCTACCAGACGGTTGGCGGAACGCCGCCCCCCGATACCTACGGCGAAGCGGTGAGCGCCTTGAATCGCGACATGATTGAACAGGATTGGGCCAGCCTGGGCTGGTTCCAGGGCTACCAGGACCGGCGCGAGGCAGTGGTGAACACCAACCGTCACTTTGCCGGAATGGTGGGCTTTGTGCGCATGGCCGACATGGTGGGCGATTCTACCGCTAGCAACCTGGGCCGCGCCCTGGTAGCCAAAGCGATGGTTGCCCGCCTGGGCCAGCTACAGTACACCCATTACCTCTACCAATCCGGCATCGTTCAGCTTCCTTCGAACCCCAAGTGGCAATTGGAAGGGCTGGAGGAGCTCAACATCTGGCTGGGCGTGATTTACAACTACAACTGGCAAACTTCATCGGACGATGCTCGTCAGGTCATTCGCCTCAACCAGTTCTCCTTTGACTTGTTCGATCATTCCGGCTATGAAGACGTGCCCGAAGATTTCGACCGCGGCACCACCTCGGCCCATTTGATCGGCTACCGCGACATGGTGCCCGAATTGGGGCGTGTTTTTGCCGATTTCGCCCTGGAAGAAGCCAGCGTGACGCTCAACAAGTTTAAAGCTATCACACCGCACTGGTATGCCACCTATGGCGAAGCCACCCTGGGGATGGAACACGGCATGAACCACCCCATGGACTCGTTCCAGTTGTTCATGGCTGAAACGTACCTGAATCAGCCTTCTTCCGACCAAATAGCCCGCTATGCCGATATCGCCTGGCTCGATCGCGGCGACCTGTTCTATATGCAAAAGCTGGCCGAAGCCGTGCTGGCTTACCGTGGTGCGGTTTGGGAAAACAAGGCTTCGCTGTCCGTCACCCCCGGAGATCAGGAGGTTTTTTTAACCTGGACGTTCCAAGGTGTCATCGACGAGCCCTTCACCTGGCGTGTCGATTACCGCAACTCCAATGACCCCGATTACACCTCCATTTCCGGTCTGCCCCCCGAGACTCGTTCCTATCGCATCACCGGATTGGATAACTACCAGACGTATTATGTCCGTGTGGCGGCGGTAGGCAACACAAGCGGGCAGGAGTTGGTAACCACCAGCCCGGTTTTTACGTTGGCTACCGACCTTTTTGTTCATCTGCCTGTGATTCGCAGGTAGAGCGGCTTCGTGACTGCTTGCGCTGAGGTGAAGATGCACTCAACCCTGGTGAGTAGTTTGACAATGTCACTTTAATATTTCGAGCTTGTGGCCCCACCCCCGCCCCTCCCCGCTAGAAACGCATTTCGATAAATTCAGCCCGTGTGCGGGGAGGGGAGAAGATTTCAGAGCGGGGCTGAACGCCCCTCTCTTTTGTAGAATTCTTTCCCTCCCCCGGCAAAGTGCCTAAGTGATTGGGAATCTTGGTGGCCGGGTCGCGCAGCAGGTAGGGTGGGGGCGCCCTACGAGGGTTCGAAGGTCATACCGTTCTAAAGTGACATTGTCAAAGTAGATATGGGAATTCTACCGGTTGGCTGCCAGTGATCTTCCGGCAGCGAAATTGAAAGGATCGAAAATGAAAAACAAAAAAATGTCCCGGCGTGATTTGCTGAAGATGGCCGCTTTAGCCGGCCTGGGCGGCGTAGTGGCCTGCGCCCAGGAAGCCACCCGCACCGCCGTTGCGCAGAGCCCCACCCCCTGGCCCCACTCGAATTACCTGCCCATGATTACCCGCA